>JACMMM010000510.1 GCA_014379065.1 Saprospiraceae bacterium | reverse complement strand
ATCAACGATGTGTTGCAGCAATGCGATTTCCCGATTGGGTTTTCAGTCAATGGGGAAATGGGGAGGTTTGTAAGCCGGAACGCTGTTCCGGCAAGTAAACCGGAACAGCGTTCCGGCTTACAGCCTGATTTCAAAGATGTTGCACGCCTTATTTCTATCGCTGAAAACAACCCTGAACTCTACGAAAAAGAGATCAGTCCGAACCTGAAATCGCTGAACAAACCCGTTCCTGTTTTGGGCATCACAGGTACAGGTGGCGCAGGAAAATCGAGCATGGTAGATGAACTCGTTCGGCGCTTTCTGCTCGATTTTTCCGATACCGCCGATGGCGGCACAGGTAAAACCATCGCGATTGTTTCGGTAGATCCATCCAAACGTAAAACAGGCGGCGCGCTTCTTGGGGATCGAATTCGCATGAATGCCATCAACTCGCCGCGTGTGTACATGCGCTCGCTGGCGACCCGGCAGAGCAATTTGGCGCTCTCCAAATATGTCCACGCGGCCGTGGATATTTTGAAAGCGGCGCAATTCGACCTCATCATTTTGGAGACCTCGGGCATTGGCCAAAGCGATACGGAGATCATTGACCACTCTGATGTTTCACTGTATGTGATGACCCCCGAATTTGGTGCTGCCACACAGTTGGAAAAAATTGACATGCTCGATTTTGCTGACGTGATTGCCATCAACAAGTTCGACAAGCGCGGTGCACTGGATGCCCTCCGCGATGTGCGCAAACAGGTGCAGCGCAACCGCAATGCCTGGGAAAAATCAGTGGACGACATGCCTGTGTTTGGCTGTATCGCCAGTCAGTTCAATGATCCGGGCGTAAACCAGCTTTACCGCGGGATCATGGATTTGATTGCCGAAAAATGTAACCCCGAGCTTCAATCGGGACATCCACTGGTGACCGGAAATTCCGAAAAAATCTATATCATTCCTCCAGCGCGCGTTCGGTATTTGTCTGAAATTTCGGAAAACAACCGCAAATACGACGATTGGGTGGAGAAGCAGGTAGGCATTGCGCGGCGGCTGTTTGGATATCAAACGACACTGGATTCCCTTAAACCGGGAAAAGACGAAACGCTCATCACGCATCTTTCAACGCTCCTTGCCGAACTAAAAAAAGACTTGGACGGCGAATGCCTCCGTATCCTCGAAGGCTGGGAAGAGCGGAAAAAACGCTACACGGCGGATGAATACATCTACCTCGTGCGCGGCAAAGAAATCAAAGTCGAAACGCATTCAGAGAGTCTTAGCCATTTGAAAATCCCAAAAGTCTGTCTTCCGAAATGGGCGGATTGGGGCGAGATTTTGCGCTGGTGTTTGCAGGAAAATGTGCCGGGCGAATTCCCGTACACGGCGGGCGTATTCCCGTTCAAGCGCGAAGGCGAAGACCCCACCAGGATGTTTGCAGGCGAGGGCGGGCCAGAACGTACGAATCGCCGTTTTCACTATGTCTCGGCGGGATTGCCTGCGGCGCGTTTGAGTACAGCCTTTGATTCCGTGACCTTGTACGGTGAAGACCCTGATTATCGCCCCGACATCTATGGAAAAGTCGGCAATTCCGGCGTGTCAGTCTGCTGTCTGGACGATGCCAAAAAACTCTACTCCGGTTTTGATCTCTGCGACCCGAAAACCTCGGTTTCTATGACGATCAATGGCCCGGCGGCTACGATTGCGGCGTTTTTTATGAACGCGGCCATTGACCAGCAATGCGAAAAGTATATTCGAGAAAATGGGTTGGAGGACTTGGTCGAGCAGAAATTGAAAGCGAAATATGATGATCGTGGAATGACGCGGCCTTATTACGCAGGGAGTGACGGGGCGGCACAAGCGAACATTGACCGGGTGACTTCAAGTCACCCGGTCAATGTTTTGCCCGAAGGCAACGATGGCCTCGGCCTGATGTTACTCGGTATCACAGGGGCGGAGGTGCTAACACCAGAAGTGTACAACCCCTTGAAAGCCAAAGCACTGTCCTCTGTTCGCGGCACGGTACAAGCAGATATTTTGAAAGAAGACCAGGCACAAAACACCTGCATTTTTAGCACGGAATTCTCGCTTCGGGTCATGGGCGACGTGCAAGAGTATTTCATAAAACAGAATATCCGCAACTTTTACTCGGTGTCCATTTCGGGCTACCACATTGCAGAAGCGGGTGCAAACCCCATTTCGCAGTTGGCCTTTACGCTGAGCAACGGCTTCACCTTTGTGGAATATTACCGCTCGCGGGGCATGAATGTGGATGATTTTGCGCCCAATCTTTCTTTCTTTTTCTCCAACGGCATTGACCCGGAATACGCGGTGATTGGCCGCGTCGCACGTCGTATTTGGGCCAAGGCGATGAAGCGGCTCTACGGCGCGAACGAGCGCAGCCAGATGCTCAAGTACCATATCCAAACCTCTGGCCGCAGCCTCCACGCACAGGAAATTGCCTTCAACGATATCCGCACGACTTTGCAGGCCCTGTACGCAATTTATGACAATTGCAACTCCTTGCATACCAACGCCTACGATGAAGCTATCACGACCCCGACCGAAGAATCGGTGCGCCGGGCCATGGCTATCCAGTTGATTATCAACAAAGAACTGGGTTTGGCAAAAAACGAAAATCCTTTGCAAGGTGCATTTATCATTGAAGAATTGACGGAGTTGGTAGAGGAAGCGGTGCTCTCAGAATTCGACCGAATCACCGAGCGCGGTGGCGTTTTGGGTGCGATGGAAACGATGTACCAACGCGGTAAAATCCAGGAAGAAAGCCTTTACTACGAAACCCTGAAACACACAGGCGAACTGCCGCTCATAGGGGTCAACACTTTCCTTTCGAAAGATGGTTCGCCGACCGTTTTGCCCCGAGAAGTCATTCGCTCAGAAGAATGGGAGAAAGAAGCGCAGATTCAGACCTTGAAAAACCTGCACGAGGTCAATGCGCTGCAAGCGGGTGCTGCCCTGCGCAAACTTCAAAAAGTGGCGATTGAAAATGGCAATATTTTCGGGGAACTAATGGAGGCCGTGAAGGTTTGTTCGCTGGGGCAGATCACGAATGCGTTGTATGAGGTGGGGGGGCAATACCGTCGTAATATGTAACCAAAACAATAGGCCGGAAATCCCGATGACGAAGGAAATCGGGATGGGAGGGCAATACAGGCGGAATATGTGATTCGCTTATCTTTGTACAAAATCTCTGAGTTATGACACTTCAATTGGAAATCTCCAACCCACAGGATGCTGAACTGATTCTGAATTTGATTCGGCGATTGAACATACCGTTCAAGCAGACTCTGGAAAAGGCCGTGGCGAAAACGGAACGCGAAAAAGCGATAGAAAGAATCCGTAATTTCAAAGCAACGGAACCTTCGTCATTCGGTGATGCACTCGAATGGCAGATAAAAGAAAGGGAAGATCGGTATTTGCCTTTCGATGAGATCAGATGAAAATTTGGATTTTGAAAACTTTATCACTGCTGTTTTTGCTTTCTTTTTTATGTTGCAAAAACAAAACTGTTCAGCCTTCTCATCTCTCAGTCCAGGAGCAATTGCTCGGCTTTTGGTACCATGAAGCCGTTGATAGCACCTGGGCTGATGATGGACGATACCATAAGGCAATTAATAAACTTTATTTCACGCCAGATTCACTTTTCATCTCAAATTTCGGGGATCCAATAATAAATGTAAATGCTTCGTATTGGGCATGTACCCAGGGAATATGGAAATTAAATAGAGACACATTGAACTTTACTCCCAATAGCACAATATCATTTAGCACCAATATCGGAATGTTTTTCCATAGCGAATCAAATCAAGATTTTTCTTGTATTGTAAGATCCGTTGATAAAGAAAGGTTGACCGTTACAGTGATTCGGCATTTAAAACCCAATAAAATTGAAGAAGCTGAAACACGAGTGTATATAAAAAAGCAGATAGTTGACCTTTATGATAGAGTAAATCCATACACGTCTGATGCATGGGGGCGTTAGAATAAAATCAAATTATCTTATGTTAACTGTCCAATTCACCCAATTCCCCACCCTCCAAACCTCGCGCCTCCTCCTCCGCGAAATGACTCTGGACGACGCCCCCGCCATTTTCAAAATGCGCTCCGACGAACGCGTCATGCACTACATCGGCAAGCTCCCTATGCAGGATATTGGCGAGGCAAGAGAACTTATCGAAACCTACCAGAAGGCTTACCAACAAAACGAAGCAGTCAACTGGGCCATTTGTTTGCGCGAGCAACCAGAATGGCAGATTGGCACCGTCGGCTTCTGGAAAATGGACAAGGTCAACCACCGCACGGAGATCGGCTACACACTTCAATACGACTACTGGCGCCAGGGCATCATGAGCGAAGCGATCATGGCGGCTATGGAATATTGTTTTAAAGTCATGGATTTCCATAGTGTTGAGGCCAATACGGATCCTGATAACGCTGGATCCGGGGGCGTTTTGGAAAAACTTGGGTTTGTGCAGGAGGCCTATTTCCGGGAGAACTTTTACTTCGAGGGGCAATTTTTGGATTCGCGGATTTACTCGAAAATAAACCCATACCATTCCAAACCTCCCAAAGTAATTTATGGTCTAGATTAGCCGCTTTGTTCGGCATTATCATTTCGGTGCACTTTATAAGGCAATTCTTCTAGAGCCCTTATCCAAAATTTTACCGCTTCATTGAGTATCTGGAAAACCATCCCCTCCCGTGCCCGTTTATACCACACATGAAATTCAAACTCTTCCTGCTCATCACTTTTTGCCAATGCTTCTATGTTGGCAACACGAATGCACAAGTGGTAAGCCAAGATTCTTTACCAAAAGAGACCCGCCGTGATTCTTTGATCAGTTTTTTTGGCACCCCGCTCTTGTTTTATACCCCCGATACCCGCTGGGGAATCGGCGCTGCGGGCATTATCACTTTCCCGACCCGGCCACGTCGCTCCAACCTGAGCTTCAATGTATCCTACACACAAAACAAGCAAATCCTCGTTTTTTTCCCTTTCCAATGGTTGAGCTACCAAAACCGATACCGTGTGTATGGTGAAGTGGGCTGGTATCGCTATCTCTACCGATATTTTGGCATTGGCAACGAGCACCCAAACGATTACTTTGAAACATATACGGCAAAATATCCCCGCTTCCGGGTTACAGCGGCCAAGCGAGTACAAGAAAAGCACTTGCTTGGACTGCGCGTTTTTTTGGATGTGTACAATATCATTTCTGTTTCTCCCAACGGCGAAATTGAACAAGGAAAGGTCAAGGGGGCAGATGGCGGCATCTCGTCCGCTGTTGGCCCGGTATGGATTTCGGATTCTCGGGACAATTCTTTTTATCCGCGTTCTGGTTGGTTGGCAGAAGTTGCGCTGACGGGCGAAGGCAAACTTACGGGCAGTGATTTCAAGTTTGCCCGTTGTTCGCTAGATGTGGCGCGCTATTTTTCTTTTGGTAAAAATGTACTGGCTGTCAATGGTATAGCGGCATTCACGGTAGGCGAAGTGCCGTTTTTTCAATTTCCACAGATCGGTGGCCCTCGTCGTTTGCGTGGATACCCGGATGGAAAATACCGCGACCGGCACATGGTGATTGCACAGACAGAATTTAGGTTCCCGATTGTCTGGCGGTTCAAAGGGGTGGTGTTTGCCGGGGGAGGAACGGTGTTTGGCAAAGCAGGCGAAACAGCTAAATTTCGCCCCAATGCTGGCGCAGGGCTGCGCTTTGAGTTTGATCGAAGGCAAAAACTTCACCTGCGCTTTGATTATGGCATAGGCGAAGGGAAAGGCAATTCTGGCGTTTACGTGACGCTGGGAGAAGCTTTTTAAATATTGTGTCAAATTTGAGCCGCAACGACAACCTGCCAAAAAAAGAAGTGTTTATGTCGTTGTGCTAACGAACCCTGCCATTCTGTCAAAATCTCTGCTTTTTCCCCGCATGGAACGAAATGTGCAGCGCAGCCCCTTGGCGCGAAGGCAAAGGATTATCTTTGCGCGCTTTATTCGTTTTACCCGTTCACCCGCCATAGCGCGCAGCGCGAAGGCGGGTTCGCCAGTCCACCAATCACCAATCACCAATCACCAATCCACCAATCCACCAATCCACCAATCACCAATCACCATTTCCACCCTCCTTCGCCAAGGCTACGGCGGGTAAACATTGACCATATTCATCACATTGACCACATTAACATAGATGTTCGGATTCTTAAAGAAAATACTCGGTACCAAGCAAGACCGCGATCTCAAGCAGTACCAGGCCATGGTGCTCGAAGTCAACAGATACTTCGAAGAATATCAGGCGCTTTCCAACGATGCGCTGCGCTCCAAAACCCTTGAATTTCGCCAACGCATCCAAGAATATTTGAGCGATATTGATGCAGAAATCAGTTCTGTCAATCAGCAAGCCATAGAAGCTGAAGATTTCAACGACAAAGAAAACCTCTTCAAAGAGGTGGACGAACTCCGCAAAAACCGCGACAAAGCCCTTGAAGACGTGCTGCTCAGCATCCTGCCAGAGGCCTTCGCGGTGGTGAAAGAAGCCAGCCGCCGATTCTCCGAAAACGAGATTCTGGAAGTGACCGCCACGGATCACGACCGCAACCTCGCCGCCAAAGCCGGAAAAACGCATATCACCATCGAAGGCGACAAGGCGATCTGGAAAAACCGATGGGTTGCAGCCGGGGGCGACATTCTCTGGAACATGGTACATTATGACGTGCAACTTATTGGCGGCATGGTGCTTCACGACGGAAAAATCGCTGAAATGACGACCGGTGAGGGCAAAACCCTGGTCGCGACCCTGCCTGCCTACCTCAATGGCGTGGCTGGCGAGGGTGTACACATGGTGACCGTGAACGACTACCTTGCCCGACGCGACTCCGAGTGGGTCGGGCCTATCTACGAATTTTTGTTGCTCACGGTGGATTGTATTGACAAATACCGCCCACACTCCCAAGACCGTATTGAAGCCTATCATGCCGACATCACATTTGGCACCAACGCAGAATTTGGTTTCGATTACCTGCGCGATAACATGGTGACCAGCACGGACGAACTCGTGCAGCGCAAGCACCACTACGCCATCGTGGACGAAGTGGACTCCGTGCTGATTGACGATGCGCGTACCCCGCTCATTATCTCCGGCCCGGTGACCCGTGGTGCTGAGGACCAAGAATATGTGGAACTCAACCCAACCGTAAAACGCCTGCTCGAAGAGCAGACCAAACTATCTGCACAATTTCTTACAGAAGCAAAAAGGCTCATTGCCGATGGCAACGCGAAAGCAGAAGAAGGCGGAGGGGGCTTGGCGCTTTTACGCGCACACCGGGCATTGCCTAAATCCCGACCGCTTATTAAATTCCTGAGTGAAGAGGGCATGAAAGTGTTGCTCCAAAAATCGGAGAACGTCTATTTGCAGGAAAATGCAAAACGGATGCCTGAGGTGGACCGTGAATTGTTATTTCATATAGACGAGAAAAACCGCTCTGTCGAACTTTCTGAAAAAGGGGGCGAAAAGAAACTTGCTTCCGGAATCATCATTCCGGAAACCGTAAATAAGGAGAAACTTTTGAAGGGCGTGGTGATCATGGTTGGCCCCGGCCGCCGCACCGACGACGGAAAGCGCATCCCGATGGAGCTCAGACCGGGCGAAGTAGTTTATT
>JACMMM010000509.1 GCA_014379065.1 Saprospiraceae bacterium | reverse complement strand
TCCTCCCGCGTAGTGAATCAAAGTATCTGAGGGAATGAATTTCAAACAAAAGCCATCAGATTGGCAATTGGTGCCAGCGTTGCGGAGCTTGCCAAAAACAATCAAGTCGGCATGGTAGCGGTCGCGCAAGCTCGCCGCCTCATCACTCTGGTTCGGAGATTCTGAATCTACATAGTGAATGCGAACAGGAAGGTTTCTTTGGTTTTTCAGCACGTCAACCCGGCTCTCGATACCCCGGCCGTAGCACTCGGTTTCGTTTACGTTGGCGTAATCCTCAAAGCGGGTGATGAGAATATAGAGTGTAGTAGAATCGAACTTGTCTGGGAAAGGGCCGGGATTTGTCGGCTCAACGATTATCGGAGGGTCTGGATTTTTGAAGGGAAACACGCCTATGTAATAGAGGCATGCCAAAAATCCTATCAAAACCGTGAGAAGCCCAAGCCAAGAAAGCCTTTTCCAGAAAGATTTGACTTGAGAATTGTCAGTTTCGGAGAGTGTATCAATAACCGCCACAAGTGCTGCATTGATACGATCGGTCTCCATATTAATCTGTTTTGGGTCGGCTAAGTTAAGGTGCGATTGGTTTTCGATCTTGGTAAATTGTCCAGAAAGTAGTACCACCATGTTGCGCTGGGGGCTGTCGGAAGCGATCAACGCAAGCAATTGCTTGATGACTTGCTTGGTCTCACCTTTGGAGAGGAGTTTTTTGAGAGCCTCGTGGGTGTCGGGCATGGCGCGGGCAGGTGAAGTTCTGGACGCTCGAAATTCGTTTTTTTACGCGATAAAATTAGCGATTGTTTTTGTTTCGCTCCCGTCGATGTTGATTTCCTCGATTAGTTCAAGAGATTTCTCGGAACTTTGGCTGGCTCACCATTCAAATTTTTCTTGCCATGAAAAGATTTTCCCTCCTATTTATCTACTGCTTCTGCTTTTGTCATGCTGGAAGCTTGCTCGCCCAAACCAACATCCTCTCCACCACTCCCCTCGCCGAGCAAATCTTGCTGAGCAATTACAACCCTACTGATTACGCCCCTGCTTCTGCCACCCCGCTACTACCCACCGAACTAGCCGCCCAATTGCAAGCCCATATCTCCCCCGACAGCCTCAAAGCCTACATCATTCGGCTCAGTGAATTCGGCACTCGAAATTCCGGCAGTGACACGGTTTCTGCCAATGAAGGAATTGGCGCAGCAAGACGCTGGACGCACCAAAAATTTTCAGAATTCAGCGCTGCCAACGACGGTCGGCTCATCCCGTCTTACCTACAATTTGACCTTTCTATCTGTGGTGCTGGTCAACACAAAAACATCTTCGCTGTATTGCCCGGCAGCAACCCAACGAGCGGCGTGGTGCTGGTAGAAGGCCATATTGACACCCGATGCGACACTTTATGCGATGTAACTTGCCGCGCCGAAGGCGTGGAAGACAACGCCACGGGCACGGCTCTTGTGCTCGAACTCGCCCGCGTGATGTCGCGTTACCAGTTTACCAATACGATTATTTTTCTGGTGACCATTGCAGAGGAGCAGGGTTTGCTGGGTGCTGATGCCTTCGCCGATTATGTCCAGCAAAAGTACATCCCCCTCCGTGCCGTTTTGAACAACGACGTGATCGGCGGTATCCTTTGTGGGAAAACCTCCTCCCCGCCTTCTTGTCCGGGCCTAAATGACGTTGATTCCACGAGTGTCCGGCTGTTTTCGTTTGGCGGCAATAATTCCAAATACAAACAGCTAGCGCGGTTCAACAAACTCCAATATCAGGAAAACGTGCTGCCCTTTGCTCAAGTGCCTATGACTGTGCGTATTATGAGTGCTGAAGACCGCTCCGGGCGTGGCGGCGACCACATCCCGTTCCGCGAACACAACTACGCTTCCATGCGCTTTACCTCTGCCAATGAACACGGCGATGCCAGTAATGGCCCGAATTACACCGACCGCCAGCATACTTCCGACGATGTGCTGGGTGTAGACACCAATGGAGATGGCGAAGTGGATTCGTTTTTTGTAGATTTCAATTACTTGGCCCGCAATACGCTGATTAATGCCAATGCCCTGGCCATCGCGGCGCGGAGTGTCGCGCTTCCCCCCAATTTCACCGCCTTCCGTGTGGGGTCCGACCTTACGGTCTATTTCGACTCGCCCATTGATACCCACACCATTCGGATAGCTGTTCGCAATTTGGCAACCCTTGATTGGGACACCGTTTATACCATCTCTCCTGGCTTCTCAACTGTGATGACCTGCTCCCCTACCCTCTCGACCTATATCAGCGTGGCAGGGGTGGATGAATGGGGCGCCGAGAGCCTTTTTTCAGAGGAAAAACTTGTTAAAAGCCATGCTTCTGGCACGGGCGAGCCGGGTAGCGCCGAACCTGAACCCAATTTCCGCCTCTTCCAAAACCGGCCCAACCCATTCGACGAGGCAACCTGGATATCTTTTTGGGTGAATGAAGTGCCGCCTGATACACATTCGGCCTTCATGCAAATCAGCGATTTGCAGGGGCGGGTTGTTCAGAATATGCCTGTCACCCTGCAACAAGGAATGAACGAAGTATTGTACACTCACGGCTTTGGAGTACGTGGGACCTTTACTTATGCACTTTGGGTGGGCGGAAAAGCAGTGGATGCCAGGCAGATGATTTTTGCCAATTAGGGTCAAAGCCAACCATTTTGATTGCGTTGTTGTCATGCAAGGCAAACTTTGCAGCGTCTAACCACTCTATCACAAAAAAACTTAACGACCATGCGCCAACTATTACTCACGCTCACTTGCTTCTGGTTTGCCAGTCTTTCGGCCCAAACGCCCAATTTCGTTCATTACACTTCTACTAGAAATGTCAACGACATAGCCTCGGACGGACAGTATATTTGGGCTGCCACCAATGGGGGTGTCGTTCGGTATGACATGCTTGCTGAGCAAACTACCTACTACAATCGAGGCAATTCGGGGATTCCCATCAATGAGGTGTTTTCGATTGCTATCGATGCACAGGGCACTCGCTGGTTGGGCACCAGAATCGGATTGGTGCGTTGGCAAGGCAACAACTTCACTTTGATGAACCCGATTGGGAACAACGGAACACCCCTAAATTTAACCATCCTTCATCTGAGGGTCGATGCTGCAGGCGTGGTATGGATGCATACTACTGGTGTCGGTTCTGATTTAAAAAGTTTTGACGGTCAGGTTTGGAAGGCTTACGATGATGATGCACTTTTTAATGGCTTGTATAAGCTCGATGCATCACCTGCGCTGAGCGGTGTCTGGATAGAAGGCGATGAAGATACGTTTTATTTCTTTGATGGAGTAACCGCAGTGGAGCATCCATTGCCCCCAAGTCTGGAGGATCCGCCTGGGTCAGCAGTCATCCATGACTGGCTGTCGGATTCAAGTGGAAAAATTTGGTTTACAAGTGGAAAGCAGTTATGCGTTCCAAACGGCGGGACATGGACGGTGGAGAAAATGAACCTTTGGCCTGATGAAATCGCTTTATCGCCAAACGGTACACTTTGGGCTTTTGATGATTATGAAGGCATTCTTATAAGACATCCTGATGGAAATTGGGAGCAGGTTTCGGACAAGCATAATTTTTTCAATGGTTTTGATTTGCAATTGCTTGCAAACGACCATGGAGACTTGTGGCTGGGAACCGAAGAGGATGGATTGCAGCACTTCAATAACGAAGCGTTCTCTCCTGTAACGAATTTGGTTACTGATATTCCGGAAAATGCAATACTTGAGTTAGAGATAACGGGAACACAAACTGTTTGGTCAACTTTGGGTGATGACAAAAGCCTTTCCAAGTTTCAAAATGGCCAATGGCTACAGGTTACAGAAACCGACCCAAATGCCCCGCATTCGTATTGCTGGAGCCTGACAAAGGATGCACTGGATCGTTTATGGGTGGTTTCGTACAGTCAGATTTATCGTTATGATGGAGCATGGCTATCAATCCCTGCACCTGCCGAATTTCCTTGGAACCTGGTTTATAGTGTTGCTGTAGAACCAACTGCAAATCAAATATGGATTGGTGGAGAGGGAAAGGTTGCCAGGTACGACGGCACAAATTTTCAAATATTTGACACCCCAGACCCGAATTACAGTGTTAGCAAATTGACAGTAGACCAACAAGGCAATATCTGGGTGCCTTATTATACTGGTGCTGGAGAAATGGTTGCTCGGTTTGACGGCCAAAACTGGGTTATGTTCACGACTGAAGATATGCAGATTTCCGAATTTGGAGGTTTTGTTAGTGAAATTGCCGTCGCACCCAATGGAGATATATGGGTAATTACTCCCAATGAAATTAGCAAGTACGATGGTACGCAATGGCAAAAACTCCCACTTGAGGGCTACATTTACGGCGGATTCAATACCATCGCTTTCGACGGCAACGAAAAAGTTTGGATAGGCTGTTTCAGTACCTCATGTTTTGCAGTGGACGTCGATATGTACTTGATAAAAATCGAAGGCAACAATTTCCAATTTTACCCATACCAAACCACCCCGCTGCCTTACCCTAATATTACAGCATTGGCCGTAGATGCCCACCACAACCTCTGGATTGGTGGAGAAGAGGGTGGCATCGCTGTTTTTAATGAAAATGGTGTAACCCTTGGATTAGAAGATTTGCCTTCGTCGCAGGTTTATAGCATCCTGCCCGCAACGGCATTTCCGAATCCAACTACAAATGCTTCCATAGTCGAATACACGCTTGATACTGATTCAGATGTATTGCTTGAGTTGCGCTCCACTTCGGGGCAACTGTTCCAAAGTAAAAGGATAATAAACCAATCAGCAGGCAACTACAAATGGGAATTAAATATGGGCTCACTCGCGCAAGGCACTTATTGCTGGCGAATCTTGGGAGAAAAATCTGTGGCAAATGGAACCATCGTAATCATGGGACGCTAACAAATCCAAATCATCTGTCTTGCAGCCAACCGTCTATCTGATCACCCCACCCTTTACCCAGTTAAATACGCCCTACCCTGCTACGGCCTATTTAAAGGGATTTCTTAACACCAAACAGATCGCCGCACGGCAGGCGGATTTGGGCATTGAGGTTATTTTGGCCTTGTTTTCCAAGCAAGGGCTTACAAATTTGTTTGCCCAAATTGCAACATTAGATAGCAATTCCTTTTCAGACAACGCCCGGCGCATCATTGCCTTGCAAGACCACTACATTCAGAGCATTGAGGCCGTTATTTTGTTCTTGCAAGGCAAAAACCCAACCTTATCCCACCTGATTTGTCAGGAAGGGTTTCTGCCGGAAGCCTCCCGTTTTGCACAATTGAATGACCTCGATTGGGCATTTGGCGCCTTGGGTACGCAGGATAAGGCCAAGCATTTGGCCACGCTCTACCTCGAAGACCTTTCCGATTTGATCAAGGAATGTGTGGATCCCCATTTTGGGTTTAGCCGCTATGCAGAACGTCTGGGGCGCTCGGCCAACACGTTTGACGAATTGTACGATGCGCTTCAACAGGACTACACTTACATTGACCAGTTGTTGATAGACATCCTTGAACAGCGCATGGCGGAGATTCAGCCGGATTTGGTGGCGATTTCGGTGCCGTTTCCGGGCAATCTATACGCTGCGTTCCGATGTGCCCAATGGATCAAAAAGCACTGCCCAAACGTAAAAATTGCCATGGGCGGCGGTTTTGCCAACACCGAATTGCGTTCGCTTTCCGAGCCACGGGTATTCGAGTTTTTTGATTTTATTACCCTGGATGATGGGGAAGCGCCGGTAGAGCATTTGGTCGAACACTTAGCGGGCAAGCGACCGCTGGAATTGCTGAAGCGAGCTTTTGCGCTGGTAAACGACAAGGTCGAATACTTCAACTTTAGTTTGAGCCCTGATTACAAACAGATGGACACCGGAACACCCGATTACAGTGATTTGTGGTTAGATCGGTACATCTCCGTGCTTGAAATCGCCAACCCAATGCACCGCATGTGGAGCGATGGGCGCTGGAACAAACTCACCATGGCACACGGTTGCTATTGGGGAAAATGTACGTTTTGTGATATTTCCCTTGATTATATCAAAGTGTACGAACCCCTGACGGCGTCTTTGCTCTGCGACCGGATGGAGGAAATGATCGCACAAACCGGCGAAAATGGGTTCCATTTTGTAGATGAAGCCGCCCCGCCCGCCTTGATGCGCGCACTGGCCCTCGAAATCATCCGGCGGAAACTGATCGTTTCGTGGTGGACCAATATTCGCTTTGAAAAAAGTTTTACCCGCGATTTGTGTGTGCTGCTCCGGGCCTCCGGCTGCGTGGCTATTTCGGGTGGCTTGGAAGTCGCTTCGGATCGTCTGCTCGGACTGATACAGAAAGGCGTTACGGTGGCGCAGGTGGCACAAGTGACCCGCAATTTCACCGAAGCCGGGATTATGGTTCACGCCTACTTGATGTATGGTTTCCCGACTCAAACGGCGCAGGAGACCATTGATTCCTTGGAAATGGTGCGGCAAATGTTTGAAGTTGGGATACTCCAATCGGGTTTCTGGCATCAGTTTGCCATGACCGCGCACAGTCCGGTGGGTATGTATCCAGAACAGTTTGGCGTACAAAAAGAAACCGAGCAACTGGGCAGTTTTGCCAACAACGACCTTGTACACCTCGACCCTTCCGGAACCGACCACGAAGCGTTCAGTTATGGGCTTAAAAAGTCGCTGCTCAACTTTATGCACGGTATTGGCCTGGATTTTCCCCTGTACGAATGGTTCGATCATAAGGTGCCGCGCACGAGTATTCCCAAGAACTATGTTGCCGAAGCATTGGAAGAAGCAGCAGTGTTTTCATTAAAACCCACTGCTAAATTGGTTTGGTTGGGCACCTCACCCACATTGACCAGTTTCACTAAATCCAAAAAAGGCAAGCAATGGGAAATGGTGACCCTCACGTTTCAGGACAAAAAAGAAACTTTTACCATAAATCTGGATCGGGCGCAAGGGGAATGGATGGCTTTGATGCTGCAAAAACTATCGGTTGCCAATGCCGAGGTGCTCACATTTCAGGAGGTAAAAGCGCATTACGAAGCAAGCGGATTGGAGGACTTTGAGATGTTATGGTATGGGAAGCCGCTGCGGATGCTGGGGAAATACGGGTTGTTGGCGTTGTAAAAACAGAACGGATGCAGTCCAAAATTTTTGTTCCTAAACCTCGTAGGTTTTAAAAACCTACGAGGTTTACTATGCTATCCCGTAGGGATTTCCTGTTTATAGATCGCAATTAACCAGATAAAAACCCCAGAGGGGTTGCCCGATTTGTGTTTAACTGAAACCAAAACTGGGAATCTAAAGGAAACCCCTACGGGGTAATTAGCCGCTCCTTAACGGATACTATAGACAGGGAATCCCTACGGGATAATGATTGCGGCTAAACAGTTGTATATACAAAAATCCCCGGACCACAACACTGCGGCCCGGGGAATTGAAAATTGTATGAAAGCAAACTTAATTAAGCGAAATGATTCGATCCGCTTCTGTCACAGGTTTTGACTTGATGTTTATAAGGCGGTCAAAACGCTGTTTTCCGGCCTTAACTACTATCCGATAGGTGCCACTTTCGAGTTTGGACAGGTTGAGCGTGCGGTTGAAGCTCGAAATGTCTCCCGAAATTTCTTCCGTGTATATTTCCGTTTCCGTGAGGCGGTTGTAAACGCCGGATTCCAACATCAGTACGCTGAGGTACAGTTTTTTACCAGTTTCGTTTTGAGCCGTCAACTGAACGCGGAGGTCGTCCGTAGTCGTAAGATCCACTTTAAG
The DNA here is from genome assembly GCA_014379065.1 of Saprospiraceae bacterium. Classification (GTDB taxonomy): domain Bacteria; phylum Bacteroidota; class Bacteroidia; order Chitinophagales; family Saprospiraceae; genus M3007. The sequence continues at coordinate 276 of JACMMM010000509.1, read as the reverse complement.
GTCAGCGGGACCTGCCTGTGGAGTGATTGTTTTCATGCTGGTGAGCAGGACGAAAAAGGATGCGCCAAGTAGGAGCATAGTCCAAGAATGTTTCATCTTTATTTAAATTTAGTTGTTGAAAAAGAGCGTCAATCGCGATGACGGGACAAAGGTGCAGGCGGCAACTGATACTTGAAAATGCTATTATTTTATAGATTTATGCCGAAAAAGCATCGTTGAAAACCGTGTACAGCATGAACTTTTTTTAATATGGAACTTCGGCAAATAAAATACTTT
>JACMMM010000508.1 GCA_014379065.1 Saprospiraceae bacterium | reverse complement strand
GGGTTGAGAATGTTGAGGGTGAGATTGTTGAGGGTGTTGAGAATGTTGAGAGTGTTGAGTCAACGCTCAACAATCTCAACATTCTCAACCCTAAACACCTCAACTCATTTCCTCAACTCATTTATTGAAGCAAATTGATAGCGCCTTTGCGTACATCATCATGTAATACGCCTTGGTCATCTCTGAACGTGTAGGTAAGAATAAAGTAGTACACACCTTCCGCAAGTGGCGTACCCGAGTTGGTGAGGCCGTTCCAGTTGTGGTCGCGGTCGCCGTCCTCATTCGTGTAGTCATCTGCCTCGAAGACAAGTTGGCCCCAACGATTGTAAATTTCGATGTGATTCTCGAGCGCCGTTTCGATGCAAGTGATGTGTACATTGTCGTTTTTACCATCTTGCTGAGCGGGCGTGATGACCGGGCTGACGCGGAAACAACCGTCTTCAGGATAGGGTACACTGTCGCTGGCAAAAGCAGTACAGCCATTGGCATCCGTGACGAAGAATTCTACATACTCACCGGAGCAAAGGTTGCCGGCGCGTTCACCATCGCCAGTGTGGCCGAAACTGCCCGACCAGGTGTAAGTGATGGGTGCAACTGCACCGGAAGCGTCTATGAGCAATTCGCCGTCACAAGAATTAAAATTGCGTGGGACAGTGGTCTCAAAAGTGGCCACGATTTCGGCAGGCTCGGCTACTGGGACCGTTGTGATGCTTACCACCCCATTTTTGTCGGTAACGGTTACGGTGTAGGTACCGCCGCAAAGGTTCACCGCTTGCGAAAAGCCGGTTGGGAAAACTGCTTGGTCGGTTTGGCCGGTTGACCAGATAACTTTATAAGGTGCAAATCCACCTGATACTGTGATTTTAGCCGTGCCCTCACAATCGCCAAAGCATTTTACACCAACCGATTGCGCATTGACAGCCACTGGGCCAGGCTCACTCAGTTCATCCGACCAAACGGAGGAACAATTTGCAGCATCCGTCACTGTGACGGAATAAGCGCCACCACAAAGGGTGGTATTGGTGGCTGTCGTCACGCCATTGCTCCAGGCAATGCTGGTTGTACCCAGGCCGGGAATAAACACTACCGATGCTTCACCATCACAGATACCGAAGCCACTCACTTGGTCGCCGCTCGGGTAAAGTGAAGTTTCGTTGACATTGGTGATGTTCAAGTTTGATTGGGCAGTAAGCGTAAACGTTTGAAGTCTTATGGTGTCGTTGTAGTCTGTCACGGTCACCGAGTAGAAACCAGGCATCAAACCGCTGAGGTCTTGTGTGGTGGCTACAAAGCCGTTCGGGCCGGTCCAATTGTACACGTATGGGTCGTTTCCGCCTTCAACTTTAAGGTCAATAGCGCCCGCAGCAATGGTGGAACAATTTGGATTGGTCACCACATTGGGGCTTACCACAAGCGTGGCATAAGTACGTATCAAATGATACTGACCAACCTTGGTGCAGCCCGAGCTTGTATTGGTAATCGTCACTACATACAGGCCAGAATCAAGTCCTGTCACCTGATTTGAAGTCGAATTAAGCGGTGCGCCCCATTGGTAGGTCAGTGGTCCTGTTACTGTAGGTGTCAGTTTGATATTGCCGTTGTGCTGCTCGTCGAAAGAATTTTGGCTTGTTGCATCCACACTGGCGGGATCCAATTGGTGCACCTCGATAGGGGCGTTATTTGGGAGCGTAGTAAGCACCACCGAATTGCCGTTCGCAGCAGTTACTGTGACGTTATAAATCCCTGCTACGAGGTCGCAAATAGAAGGTGTCAGTGAACTGGTTTGCATCGTACCAAAGCCCCAGTTGAGCGTTATGGGCGTTTGTGCTGCTGCCGCTTGCGGAAGGGTAATAAGGATGCAGCCATCGCCAGCACAAGCATTTACAACGGAAACAACCTCGGCATGGGCCACCACATTGCCCTCTGGCACCACAAAGGAAAAACTGAGGGTGCAAGCGTTGGAATCCGTGATGGTCACGGTATAAGTACCAGCCACCACCAGTGGGCCTGAAATATTCGGAGTAGTAGCGGTGAAGTTATTTGGGCCTGACCAGCTGTAGCCCCAGGTAGCTGGGTTGCCTGTGCCACCCGCTGCATTGGTTACAACGGAACCACCGTTTTGGCCCGTTTCTGTAACCACAGCATTGTCCGTATTGATCGGGCCTGCCGGGCCTGTGATGGTTATGGCAGGGAAAATCTTGGTGCAGCCTTGCGCATCTGTTACGGTAGGCTGGTAGGAGCCTGGGGTAAGGTTGCCAATAGACGGACCCGTGAGCGTTGTATTGCTCCAAATCACCGTGTATTGCGGATTGCCTCCCGAGAGTTGGAGGTTGATACCGCCGTTGTTCACTCCAAAGCAAGTTACATTCTGTACCAGTTCGTTCTTAACAATGGCAGGCGAACCGCTCACCGTGAAGGTTTGGGTGCTCGAACACTGACCTGCATCTGTCACCGTGACGGTGTATAGTCCGCCAGGCAAATTGGTTGGGCATGCAATGGCGGGTACACTTACTGGCCCTGCCCAAGCGTAGGTATAGTTGCCCCAACCACCCGAAGGAGTCGTGCAAATACTGCCGGAAGCACTTTCAAAGCAAGGAGAAGGCGTTGTAGCGCCCGTTATAGACAACGCGCTGGGCGGATTGGATATCACTATGCCCGACACCGAGGTGTTCGTGCAACCATTCTGGTCTGTAACGATCAGGATGTAAGTACCTGCTGGAAGGTTGTTAGGGTCTGTGCAGGATATGCCACCATTGTTCCAGCAGTAATTCAGGGTGCCTGTGCCGCCCGTGACAGTCGCCGTAGCGGTGCCAGTAGCCGTACCGAAGCATTTCACGTTTGTTTTGCTGACAAAGGTGCTCACTATGGGCTGCGCACCATTGATCGTGGAAGTGAAAGAAGAAGTACAGCCATTCGCGTCTGACACTGTTACGGTATAGGTGCCTGCCGCCGCACCCGTCAAATCTTTTGGATTGTTTGTACCCGGCACACTTGACCAGTCATAAGTGTAGCTCCCTGCGCCACCGGTAGGGTTAATGAATATTGCACCCGTAGAAAGCCCGGCACAAGAAACATTGGTAACGGCAGGATTTGGCATCGTGATCGCTGAAAATCCTGTAACGGTCATTGTTGCCGTGAGCGTACAGCTTTTGAAGTCGGTAACGGTTACGGTATAAGTGCCTGCAGTAAGCCCAGCGGGGTCTTGTACGGTAGCGCCATTGGACCACAGGTAAGTGTATGGGAAGGTGCCGCCAATCGGTGTTAGGTTGATAGCGCCATTGCTGCCGCCAGAGCAAGAGACGGTATTGACCGTGTTGGTTTGGGCGAGGGCGGGAGGTTGGTCGAGCGTAATACTTCCAGTACCCGTTGATCCGCCGGTATAAGTTACGACAACAGTATATGTGCCAGCAATAAGACCCGTTTGATTTTGTTGGCTCTGGTTACCTGCATTGATTCCGGGGCCCACCCATGCATATCCCGTAGCGCTGGTGCTGGGAGGGTTAGTAAGGGTTATTGTTCCATTACTTCCACCGTTGCAACTTACATCTGTTTTTGTAAGACCCGGCCCGGTAACCAATGATTTTATCCATCCATTGTTACTCGCCATCGAAACGCCAGTGGAGGTTATGGCTGTGCCGATGCCCGTAACGGTTGGGCAAGCAGTGGAGGTGAAACTGATATTCGATGTTGTGCCATTCGGGGCAATTACGTTAAAACAAGCCGAGAAAATAGCGGCATCATTGGGCACGGTCACCCCGTTGACATTGGCCCAAAGGAATTTGATAACACCTGGGTTGGCTACGTGCGTGAAATTGGTAGCAGTCAGGTTGAGGGGGTTAGGCACATACGTCGGAGGAAGATAGGTTAGTTCAGCAGGATTGTACGACAGTGCAAATTCCGAACTTGTGATGGCCGTAAAGTTTTTGACTTTCACTGCCACGCAAGCTTGTGTACTAGGAGCGGCGTCAACTTTGTCCACGCTGTACGTCACATCCGTTGGAGGGGGTGACGTAACAATAATATTGATGGGCGCACTCACGCCGGAATAACCATTGGCATGGTTTGCTTGAGTCCATACATTCACGCTGGAAGCATTGTAAGCTTCTGCGCTTCCGTTGCCGGGAGGGAAGCCTGCTCCATCAATCGTGACGGTGGTGTTTGCGCCGGGAGCCCCAATTGCTTTGAAACAAATGTCCACGATGCGAACGCCATTGCTTTTTGTTACGCCAAGACCAGAGGGGTCAGACCAGCCAGCCAGCAGGGTTCCAGCGGTGTAAACAGAGTTGAAGTCAGAAGGAGACCAGCCGGAAAGGTTGTTGGCATTGCGGACGCATTCAAAGTTCAGCACGGCGTTGTTCCAGTGCACGGCCCATTGCATGGAAACGATATTGTTAAAATCATTGACCGTCACGGGCATGCAGCCGCGCTCGCCTTGTGGGATGTAAATGGTGTTGGCAATAATTTTGAACCCTACCAAAGCGGGCATCATGCCGACTACGAACGGGGTAGTGCCACTTGTAACATTGAGTTGGTTGGGTGGCAGCGGACCCGAACCCTGGCGAGCAATTTCCACCGGGATGGGCGGTGCAGAACCCGGTGCGCTGGAAATATTGACAACAGTGTTACCATTGCCAATGCCGGTAAAGTGCAATTTAAAAATGGCGGTGTTGTTGCTCACGGTCACACCCGTAGGGTTTGCACCCAAGTCGGCCTGCCAAGAAACACCCACACGGCCTTGCGCGGGGTAAGAGCTGAAATTGGCAACCGTCCAATTGGAGAAGACTGCATTGGTGAGGGAGTCAAAGCGCAGTGCGTCCTTATTGAACGTAATGGGGAACTGCATGGACTCGATATTGGTGAAGCCTGTAACGCGAAGTTCCACTTCGATGTGGGAACCAATTGCGTAAGGAGAAGGGGTAACAGGCGCTGTGATCACGAAACTCGTGGTGAGCGTCTGGCCGAAGGCTTGCGAAGCAAGCAACAGGAACAAACCTGCAAATAGTGGTGTAAGAATCGGTTTCATATTCTTTAACAGCGGTGGGTGAGAGGAAATTGGATGATGGACTTGGATGATGGACTTTGGACCTTAGTTAAAAGTCAAAAGTCAAAAGTTAATAGTCAAAAGTCAAAAGTTAAGATGTCTCAGAAAAGAACTAGGCTGCGCGTGGCGGTCTTCCGACCGGCTCGCAGGGTGAGGGAATAAAGCCCCGGTGCGCCAAGCATACCATTTTCAATTACCATGCCATGTTGGCCTGCCGGGAGCTTGAAAAATCTTTTTTCATATACTATACGGCCCAATACATCGGTGATAAACACCTGAGTATCAGCCGTTTCTTCCAAATCAAATTGCAATTGGGAGGATACCGAAAATGGGTTAGGCGAGAGCGAGAGGGGAATCTCGTTCGCCGTTGGTTCGTCGGTTGCCACCGTGAACCCAACGGCAATAAAACCATGGGTGCGGGGGCATTCTGTCAGGAGGTAGTCTTCATTGGAACCGTCGGCCCGCACCTTTATTATTTCAAAATAGGTGGGCGGAAAATCCAGCAATTCCGTGATTTTGACGGGCGAACTGCTCGTATCCGGGCCGATCACCTCGAAGCGGATTCGAAAAATGCTGCTGCTGTCGGGTACAGAAATGCCAGGGGGAGCGCTGTCGCCTTCCCATTGAAGTCGCACATAACCGCTGTCTAAAGCACGGGCGGTATTGAAATCAATAAGGCCGAGGTCGGAAAAATTGAAATTACTGATGGTGAGGAACTTCAGGACTTTGGGGTCCCAACGGATGACCATTTGCATGGATACCACGCTGTCAAGGTTCAGGACCTTGAGGGCCATCAATTTGGTGCTGCCGGGCACGGCATCGTTGATGAAAGGGAAGTAAAAACTTGGCCCTTGCGCCGGGAGCGAAACTGCTCCCCAAAAAAGCCAAAGGCTTACAAATGTGTTGCGTATGCAAACATTCATGGGTAAATAACAATTGGTGATGTCAGAAAAATGAGCCGTGGATTAATGGCTCCTTACCGGGAAATCCGTTCTTGCAACGGAAGGATTAAAAGAATGTGGGAGGCTTTGCAAAAAGCAGGCCAAAAAAAGCGGAAGCAAGCAAATTTTGAAAAATATCCAATATCCAACAAGGAATGTCCAAGGGAATATCCAATGTCCAACAAGGAATGTCCAATGTCCAAGTTTGCACGACGTGACGCCCTCCTTGAATATCCAATGTCCCACAAGGAATGTCCAAGGCCCAAGTTTGCACGTTGTGGCGCGCTCGATACATGTCTAATGTTGATTTGGAGATATCAAATAAAGGCAATAAATTTACTATAAAATATTCCAATATGAATCCAGAGAAAGCAACAAAGTATGACCTCGAAGAGAGGCTAGTTGAATTTGGCTCACGGGTCATTAACTTGGTGGAGTCACTTCCAGGCACTACAGCGGGAAAGCATCTTGGTGGCCAATTAGTTCGCTCAGGAACAGCTCCTGCGCTGAATTATGGAGAAGCGCAAGCGGCAGAGTCAAGGCCTGATTTTATTCATAAAATGAAAATCGCTCTAAAGGAATTGCGAGAAACGCTGGTCAACCTCAAATTCATTTTGAAACGCAATTATTTCTCAAAAGAAAGGCTACTACCCCTGCTAAAAGAAAATGACGAACTGATTGCCATTTTTATCAAAAGCATCTCAACTGCTCAAGAAAACCTCGCCAAAGGCAATAAATAAACCCAAGCGTTGCCACACTTGTACATTGGACATTCCTTGTTGGATATTGGATATTCAAGGAGGGCGCCACGCCGTGCAAACTTGTACATTGGACATACCTTGTTGGACATTGGATATTCCCTTGGACATTGGACATTCCTTGTTGGACATTGGATATTCCCTTGGATATTCCCTTGGACATTCCTTGTTGGACATTGGATATTTAATTCCCGACCTTCGCCCCATGGCACTTCTCTCCTTCCATCAGACCGAACTCCTGGAGGCTGGCTGCGACGAAGCGGGCCGGGGTTGTCTGGCAGGACCGGTGTTTGCTGCGGCGGTTATTTTGCCCAAAGGTTTTCACCACGGCTTGCTAAACGATTCCAAACAGCTTTCCGAAAGCCAGCGCGACACCTTGCGCGAAATCATTGAAAAAGAAAGCCTTGCATGGGCTGTGGCTGAGGTGAGCGCCGAAGAAATTGACCGAATCAACATTTTGCAATCATCCTTGCTCGCCATGCACCGTGCCCTCGACGTACTGAACACCCGCCCACAATTTATTCTGGTGGACGGCAACAAATTCCATCCCTACCCAGCCACGCCCCATCTTTGCGTGGTGAAAGGCGACGGGAAATACGCCTCTATAGCGGCGGCATCCATTCTCGCCAAAACCCATCGCGATGAGGCCATGACCCGGCTACACAGCGAATACCCGCAGTACCAATGGCGTCAAAACAAAGGCTACCCTACCGAGCTGCACCGTGAAGCCATTCGGCAACACGGCATTTCGCCCTGGCACCGGCGTTCGTTTCAACTTACCAAAATGTCACCGCTACGCGGTTTGTTTGAAAGCCCAAATCCATAACCAAATCCACTAATCACCAATCCACCAGTCACCAATCCACCATCCACCAACTTTTTTCATACTATGAAGGCATTGAAATTCATCCTCTTCACCGTGCTCGGCTTGGCCGCCCTGTTTCTCCTTTTGGCGCTTTTTGCCCGACACGACTACCATATAGAGCGCAGTATAGAAATCGAGGCCCCTCGCGAAATCGTGTACAATCAGGTGCGTTTTTTCAAAAATGCGCCCAACTGGTCGCCGTGGCTATACCTTGACCCAAACGTAGAAACCAGCATTGAAGGCCCTGACGGAGAAGCCGGCACTACCTATAAATGGAGTGGTAATGAAAAAATAGGCAAGGGCTCGCAGACCATTAAATCTGTCAGGCCCGAGAGAATAGACTTAACGGTGGTGTATAATGATTTCAGCGCCGCTCCCGCTTATTTTGCTTTCTCAGAAAAAGACGAGGTCACCAAAGTGATCTGGTCCATGGATATGCACGTGCCCTTTCCGTGGAATGCATTTTCGATGTTGACCGATATGAACAATAGTTTTGTCGGCAAAGACTTCGAAAATGGCTTGGCCAACCTAAAAAAATACTGTGAAGCACTCGCGCCCAAAAAGTACCGGGGTTTTGCGGTGCTGGAAGCTGAGCGCCCGATTACGTATTACGCCTTG
>JACMMM010000507.1 GCA_014379065.1 Saprospiraceae bacterium | reverse complement strand
CCAAGAGGTGGAGGCTGCGGCCAAGGAAGTCGGCTATGATTTCTCCGGCGTGGATGCACCCAAGAACGAGCACGATGTTTATGGCTTGCGCTACGCAGAATTTACGGTGCCGCTCGTGAAAGCCGTGCAGGAGCAACAGGTTCAAATCGAGGCTTTGCAAGCCGAAAACACCGCGTTAAAAACCCACTTGAACGAACTCGACGGGCTGCGGGCCGAATTGGAAAAAGTGAAAAGCGCGGTTTCGGCCCTAGCCGAAAAACGCTGAACGGCGGGTTTTTCGAAGTTTTAGGAACGCAGAGTTCCTTAAAAGCCCGAGGGTTTTTCTCAATCAAAAATTCTAACTGATTAGCGTGTTTGTCATTCCTCCTGAATGACAAACACGCTGACCCTTGATAAAAATTAAAAAAGCATGAAAAAAATATTGTCCAGCCTGCTCCTCCTCGCCGGGCTGCTGCCTTTGGCGAATGCCCAGATGATTGTCACGGGCGGCCACTTGCGCTCGACGGCGGGCGGGATGCTCGGTACGACCTCCGATGTCATCGTCAAATCCGGCGCGACGCTCAACATTGATGCCACACTCAGCTGCCGTGACCTAACCCTCTTAACGGGTTCGATTGCCAAGGGAGCCGGTATTCACGAGGTCATGCGCAACCTCAGCGTCAGCGGGACCATCACCGCCGCGAGCACCTTCGCTTTCCGGGGTTCGTTGCCTGCCACCGTTTTTTCTTCCGGGGCGCAGGTTCCGAATATGATTGTCGGCAAAACCGGTGCCGTGACCTCCGTCAGCCTCGCCTCGCCGATCACCGTCAAAAACAACCTGAAATTCGAGGTTGCTCCGGGCCACTTGCTGCTCGGCAACCACGACCTGAGCTTTCTCTCGGCTGCCACGGTGACGGGTTTTGCCAACACCAAGTTTGTGGTCACCAACGGCACGGGCCGCTACATCCGACAGGCCGTCGGCACGATGGCCCAAACCTGGCACATCGGGGCCACGACGACGAGCTACAACCCCGTCATCATAGACAACACCGGCACCGCCGACGTAATCGGTGTCCGTTGCCTGTCCAATGCCCTCAGTGGCGGCGGTTCCGGCGCGCCGCTCACCGCCGATGCCGTCGCCACCTCTTGGGAAGTGACGGAGGCCGTTCCAGGTGGAAGCAACCTCGGTTTCTCGGCAAAATGGTATCCGAGCGACCAATTGCCCGGTTTTTTGAAAACCGCCTGCTCCGTGCGGCGGTACAACGGCTCGGCCTGGGATTTTTCGCCCCTTGGCGCGGCCACCGGCACGGGTTCGGCAGCCAGTCCGTACACCATTGTGCGGACGGGGCTGACGGATGTGGGTTATTTCACGGTGCTTGACGGGGACTTCCAGATGGCCCCGCCGGTCGTGGAAAACCGTTCCGAAAACGCGCAGGAGGCTCCGGGAAAAACCCCGGAGTTTTTGGCGACCCAAGTTTCATCCGATGAAACGGCTCGCGTCTTCCCAAATCCGTCCGACGCATTGACCCGGCTTCAATTGTCACTCGCCGAAACCTCGACGCTGGAAGTGGCCGTGTTCGATGCGCAGGGCCGTTTGGTCAAAAGACTTTTCGGGCCAGCCGCAGCGGACGGAGGATTTCGCGAATTTGTATGGGATGCCGCCGAGGTTTCCGCCGGGGCTTATTTTTTTTGGGTGAAGACGGATGGCCGAGTTCAGTCCTTGCCGGTATTGGTTCAAAAAAAGTAGGGTAGCAAAAACAGATTTTTTGGCTTCCGAAAAACCCGGCGGCGGCGGAAGCCAATTTGCTGTTCACACCTAATTAGGCACAGCATCAGGACAGCCTGTGCTGCTGACGGAACGACCCACTTCCAAAAAGAACAGCCCGATCTTGCTATCGGGCTGTTCTTTAAACTATGGGAGAGGCAATAACAAAGGCGTTTTTTGAAGGGAAAATGAAGGAGGGGTTTGTCCCCCTATCATGGGATTGTGTGCAGAAAACAGCGCCAATACCTTTGTATTAAATTTCACAGACACGGTACGGACGTAACACCAAACGAAGTGTCCGGAAGTAGGGCAGTGCGCTCCCCTACTTATGGGCTTCGTATGCTATAAAACCATCCCGAAGGCACTCGGGCGCGGAAGCCGAAAAGCGAGACGAGTAGACATAACAACTTAATCAACCTCTTTACAAAATGAAAAAGATTATTGTAATTATTTTACTGAATTGTTGGGCAATATCCCTTTTTGCTCAATGGCAAAGTGTTGCAGGCCAAGCCCACGATGTAGGTGTTGGCGGCAATGGCAAAGTATGGGTGATTGGCTGGACGGCAGTTCCTGGTGGCTACAACATTGGACGTTGGACCGGCTCCTATTGGGAAGATATTCCGGGAGGAGCGGTACGCATTGATGTTGACCCAAACGGCAATGCATGGATAGTCAATGATGCTGGACTTATCTTTCGCTGGAATGGTCGTACTTGGGATGGTATCGGTGGACAAGCTCACGATATAGGTATTGGTGCAAACGGCACTGTATGGGTTATTGGTTGGACGGCAGTTCCTGGCGGCTACAATATTGCTCGTTGGAATGGTTCTTATTGGGAAGATATTGCGGGAGGGGCAGTACGCGTGGATGTGGATCCGAATGGCAATGCATGGATAACCAACGATGCCGGGCTTATATTTCGCTGGAACGGTCGGGAGTGGGATTTCAGTATTGGTGGACAGGCACATGATGTGGGGATCGGTGCAGACGGTACCGTCTGGGTTATTGGCTGGACAGTTGTGCCTGGTGGCTATAACATTGGACGTTGGACCGGCTCCTATTGGGCGAATGTCGAAGGTGGACTCAATAATATTTCAGGTGCGCCCAATGGTTCCGCTTGGGGAACTAATACAGATGGTATCATTTGGAAGTGGTCTCCCAACACAACGGTACGGATGACAAATTTTAATCCTGTTTTACACGGTTTTAAATTTAGGAATGACTTTATAAGCAATTTCGCAGGCTTTGATTTTTCTGGATTGTGCGGAGGTATGGCTTATTCTGCGTTGGATTATTTTAATAACAACATAACCATCCCAAGCTTAACCACACCACCCGCCAATGGCACCGTTTTGCGCCAGTATATTTATAACCGGCAACAAAACGCCACGAACGATAATTTAGACAAGTGGGGAGAATTGTCCTTCAATCCATTTGGGTCACGTACGATGGAATTTTTCAACTGGGGATTGCAAGGTTTTAATGGCGGAAGACTGCAAGAACTCAGAGCCGAAATTGATAATGGAAGGCCCGTGCCACTTGGTTTGTACAAAGGTGGAAATGGCGGATTCACTTATCACCATCAAGTGTTAGCGATTGGCTATGACTTGGGCAGATACACCGGGGATTTGGGGCAATACAAAGAAGACCTTAAAATTTTTGTGTACGATTCCAATTTTCCGGGACAAACGAAGGTGTTGCGCCCTAATCTAAGCGACCCAAGCAATCCACGTTATGTTTATGAAAGCGACCCAAATTGTGCGTGGCTGACCTATTTTGTGGATAGAAGATATAGAGTTTCAACTCCACCAAGATTGTAAAGTACACCCGCTTTTAAAATGGGCAAGATTCGAGTTATCACAAATTAGTGAAACGATCACGGCTGATAACCCCTAATACCAATTACAACCTTCTGATAAATTGTCAATCAAAAAATTCCAACAATGAAAACCTCCATTTCAAAAATCCAGTATTCCCTTGGTTTTATAGCCCTGCTCAGCCTGTTAAGCAGTTGCAGCCCAGCTATCTATAATGCCAACGCAATAAACGCACCCTTGCTTTCCAAGAAAGGAAACACAAAAATATCCTTGGGATCCACGCTTGGCACCGAAGTACTATTCAACAATAACCTGCAGGGTGCTTATGCCATTTCCGATCATTTGGGTTTAATGGTTAATAGTATGCAACATAAATTCAGAAGAACAAATAGTTCTTTTGGCTCAAGCAGTACAAGCAGACATAAAGAAATCTTTACAGAAGCGGGCTTGGGATATTATTCGGCTATCGGAAACAGCAGCAAATGGCGTTGGGAGTGTTATGGTGGCTTTGGACTTGGAAAAACCAGAGAAACCGAGCCTAACAATGAATTGATAATCTCTGCCCCTTTCAGAAGATTTTTTGCTCAACCGAGTATAGGGTTTGTTTCCAGATATTTTGATGCTGCATTGTCTGTGCGAGGTTCTTATCTGTCTGTCGGCCAAATCAATTGGGTCGGTGATATCAGGAACGGAACAACCGTGCATGGGGCAATAATCGAGCCTTGTCTGACCATTCGGGCTGGGGGTAGGCGCATAAAACCATTCCTCCAATATTCATGGATGTTTCCAGAAGACCGCTTGGCGCCAGTCATAGATTTGGACGGCTTAATTGCCAAATTTTTTACCTTACAGCTGGGTGTAAGCCTGAATTTAAAAGGATAAATAACGTACTTATGAAACACTTCCTTTCCATTGTAGCGCTCCTGTTTTGGGTAATAGCCCCAACAAAAGCGCAGTCCAAAGCCTACTTCCTTGGCCACAGCCTCGTCAATTTCGATATGCCCAGCATGGTCGAAGGCTTGAGCGCGGCGGCAGGCAAGGCTTATGATTACGACCTGCAAGTCGGCATTGGCGCCAACCTCGGCTGGCAGTGGGTTAACCCTTATACCGCCGGTGGCGACATTTGGGACACCACGCTCACCAAAGGGGGCTTCACGCATTTTATCCTGACGGAAGCCGTTCCTGTGGCTGGCCAAATCATCTGGTCGGATACATATGGTTATGCAGACAAATTTTACAATTATGCCGCCCAGCACAACCCCGGAATCAAGATGTATATCTATGAAACCTGGAGCTGTACAGACTCTGGAACACCTATTGGCTGTGAGTGGGACGACCACGACGAGCTGCTCTGGCGAACCCGTCTGACGGCTGACCTTCCCTTGTGGGAGGGTATCGCCGATACGCTGTTGGCCATTCATCCAGGTGCAAACATTTTTCTAGCCCCTGCCGGACAAGCTCTGGCCATGCTTTATGACAGCATCGCCGCTGGCAATGCAGCCGGAGAAACCGACATCCTTGATTTTTTCCATGACAACATACACTTGAACGACAAGGGCAATTACCTCGTCGCTTGCGTGATGTTCGCAGTAATACATGGCGAATCGCCGGAAGGCTTGCCAAACCAGCTTTACGATGAGTGGGGAGGGCCTTTTGAAGCGCCGTCGCCAGCACTGGCGGGTTTGTTGCAACGCCTTGCCTGGAAGACGGTTTGCCAATATCCTCGCGATGGGGTGGCGTGTTCTTCCGTCGCTAATTTTGAGCCACAAGCAACGCCTTTTCGTTTTTATCCCAATCCGGCGGCAGACTTTTTAACGGTAGTAAATGATGTTGAAAACTCAATATCGCTTCAGTTGTCCGATTGTTTGGGACGCCCCATTCGGTCGTTTGATCTGAAAAACGGTCAAGAAAACCTGCCTTTGCAGGGCCTGCCCAGCGGCTGGTATTTTCTGAAAACAGATCGCAGTGACCTCAACGCTCAGGACAGCAAAGCGTGGAAGTTTTGGAAGCAATGATGCGATACCTATTAGCCATGTTTGTCAAGTGAGGAAATAGAAATATCTTCGCACACCACAACATTCAATCTTTCAAAAATAAACTTTCAAAAAATGAACTCAACTCGACTTTGGCTGGCCCTGTTCAGCATTCTCTTTGCCCTACCTTCCTTGAAGGCTCAAGTCCCTGCCCAATTCAATTACCAAGCGGTGGTGCGCAACGCAGCCGGACAACCTTTAGCCAATCAATTTGTCACGGTGGCGATCCAGATCAGTGGAGCTACTGGCTCGCCTTATTCGGAAACCCAAAACGTATCCACGAACCAATTTGGCCTGTTTACCATCGCGGTTGGCGCAGGGGGAAGCGGTTTGGGGAGTCTTGACTGGTCACAGCCTAAAACAATGGCTGTACAGGTCACTACGCCCACTGGTTTGATTGATTTGGGCTCGCAACCCCTTTTGTCTGTGCCTTTTGCGCTCTCCGCCGCGCGGGCCGACCAGGTTACGAACATGACCCTCGACGAGCTCAGCAATGTGAACAGCGCATCGGCCATAATGAACCAAACGCTGGTTTTCAATGGTTCAGAATGGGTGCCCGGCAATGCGGATTCCAACCCAAATGATGATATCACCACCACTACTTTGGCTGCGGGCGACCTCTCAGGGAATTTTCCAAATCCGACGGTTGACGGACTGCAAGGTCGCCCAGTGGGCGCGGCCCTTCCTGCCAACGGACAGGTTTTGAAATGGAACGGAACTACATGGATGCCTGCAAATGACAATTCAGGCATCACAAGCATTGTCACAGGGTCAGGCTTGAACTGGAATCCAGCAACCAACACGCTCACCAACACAGGCGACGATGACAATTCCCCCACAAACGAGCTGCAGAATCTGGCTTTGAATGGTTTGACGTTGTCCATTGCTGGTGGAAATGAGGTTGATTTGTCAAGTGTTGCCGGACCGACAGGCCCGCAAGGGCCGGTGGGAGCAACGGGAGCACAAGGGCCAACAGGTCCGGCTGGCCCACAAGGCCCAGCTGGGTCAACAGGGGCACAAGGACCGGCCGGCGCTCAAGGCCCTATCGGTTTGACTGGGCCGGAAGGCCCCACAGGCCCAATTGGAACAACGGGTGCGCAAGGCCCGGCAGGTGCTCAAGGCCCTATTGGTTTGACTGGCCCAGCCGGAGCAGCTGGGCCTACGGGGGCAACAGGCGCTCAAGGTCCGGCAGGTGCTCAAGGCCCTATTGGTTTGACTGGCCCAGCTGGAGCAGCCGGGCCTACGGGGGCGACAGGCGCTCAAGGTCCAGCAGGTGCTCAAGGCCCCACTGGTTTGACTGGCCCAGCCGGTCCAACAGGAGCCACGGGACCTCAAGGCCCAGTCGGCCCAGCTGGAACCTACACAGCCGGCAGCGGCATTTCGATTTCGGGAAGCACCATTTCCAATACCGGCGACAACGACAACAATGCGAGCAATGAAATCCAAAGTCTGTCCATTGCAGGTCAAACCCTTTCGCTTTCCAATGGCGGCGGCTCCGTGATGCTTCCAGCGGCAAACAGCCAATGGACAACGAACGGAGCAAATATTTTCAACAACAATGCTGGCAACGTAGGCATCGGCACCAATACGCCTTCGGCCCGCTTGCAGATTGTGGGCAATGCCGCAGGTCAAGAGGGCATCTCGATTAGTGGAAATTTTGCGGAGTACGCGATTCACTGTGACCCCAATTCAGGCATTGCAGCAATCGCGGCGCATGTGTCGAATTTTGGCCAAAAAGGCGTGGAAGCGTTTTCTGAAAATGGCGTTGCTGTTGAAGGCAACTCGGATACTGGTGAAGGAGGCCGGTTTTCCTCCAATGTTGGCGGTATGGCCCTAACCATTCCAACGGGAAACATTGGCATCGGTACCAATATCACACCAGCTGCTGCACGCATCACCATTGCCCCGGAGGTGGGCGGGTCGCCCTTTATGGACGGAATTGCGTTCGAAGGAGCATTTAACCATGGAATTCACTGCGATTTGACGGCTGGTACAGCCGCCTTTGCGGCCCATGTAGAGGGCACTACCAAAGGAGCAGAACTTTCGACGGCACAAGGCATTGCGCTGGATGCTCGTACAGAGGGCCAGGACAGCCCAGTTGCTGTTTTTGAAAAAACAAGCACCTCCAATTTCCAGCCGACTGTAGTAATCAAAGGCCCTTCTAGCCCAACCCTACATTTTGACGCAACCACCGACAGTCAATCTTCCCTTCTTTTTACAAGCGCTGGTACGAACTTCCCGACTTGGGGTATGTATGCGTACCCTGTTGTTGCAAATAATCCAAGTATCACTTTCGAGCACAGTTATGTCCAACCCAATATGTTGATTAATTATGTAAGGCCGCTTCAAATTGAGCGGACGGGGGTATTGGTGAATGGAGGTTTGGCACACAATCTTGGCGATTACGCTACTAAAATAATTCAAACTGGAGGTTTCGGCTTACAACTTTCTACTTTCGATGACCAGGACGGATGGGAAATGTACAATAATGGCTTCGGCGCGTTGAATTTTTACAGAGGATTTACAGGGGTAACTGCTTCCCTTTCCGCAACGGGCATTTGGACATCCTCTGATATGCGGCTCAAAAAGAACTGGAAGACCCTTCCAACACTGCTTGGGAAAGTAAAGGCCCTTAATCCGGTTACTTACCAAATGATTAAAGGTGAAGACGATCTTGGTTACGGCTTTTTGGCGCAAGAGGTACAAACCATATTTCCGGACTTGGTGAAAGAAGTGCCTGCACGGGAAGGCCAGGAAAGCCGCCTCGCCGTGAATTATTCCGCATTTGGAGTATTGGCCATCAAAGCCATTCAGGAGCAACAAGCGCAGATCGAAACGCTTCAGCAAGAAAACCTTGATCTTAAGTCACGGCTCGAAAAGGTGGAGGCCTGGATGGCGAGCCAGTCGAAAAAGTGAATTGGTATGGCTGTTACTTAACCCTACTTTGACGCAGTAGCCGCATAGCGGCCTAACGTCGGTAGCATTGTCATCAGTCACCATTCACAAGGTGCGTAGCTCCGAAACCTTTCGCAAAGTGTTCCGGTGCTATGCACCTCCGAATCCATAATTCAACGCGATTACTACCGACGTTAGGCCGCTATGCGGCTACAGTGTCAAAGTAGACTGAAGCATTAAACAAAACCACCTTGTTAAAATGAAAAATCTATCAAAAACAACCATCCTTACTTCCAACAAGCATTTGCTGCTAAGTCTCCTTTTGTTCCTGTTTATCGGGTATGAACCAAGCGCCCAAACCGTCACCCCACAAGTTGTGGCATCCTGCGGAGGCTTTGGTGGCTCAGCAGCCGGTACAGTGTCCTATACGCTTGGCGAGCTGGCTACTACCACAAAAGGCAGTGCCATCGGCATTTTGACCCAGGGCTTTCAACAGCCCGAGCCATTTGGCAATGTCTCCACGGATGAGCCGGATTTATTGGAAAACCTCACCCTTTTTCCCAACCCAAGCACAATGGAAGTCTCGCTTTCCTTCACATCAAAAAAAGCGTTTTCTGCAACATGGGAAATCCTGACAGTAGAAGGCCGCAAGGTTTTGACCAGTGAAAAAATAAAAGCCCCCAGTGGCAAGTATTTAGAAAAAATCAACCTCTCCCAACTGCCCGCTGCTACCTATTTTTTCCAGTTGAAAATAGAAGGCGGCTCCATCCGGACCGCACGATTAGTAAAATTGTAGATGGCTGCTCCAGCCAGAGAACAAACCCCTCGTTTTACCCTTAAAATTCTTGATTAAAACCATGACGACCCTCTTTCAAAAAACACTCCTCTGTTTTTCAATGGTTGCCCTGTTGCTGACCGCTCCCCATTGCGTTAGTGTGCCGCGCAGTCCAATAAAATTATCCTCTAAATGGGACGAATCCACGTACCAATCTCTCAAATGCGTTTATGTGAAGGTCAACGCCGATCTTTCTCGCAAGGACGAAGAAATGTATGCCGCGATCATCAATGGCTTCAAAAAGAGCCTGTTGAAAAAAGGGGTGATGGTCAAGGAAGATTTCACCTGGGATACTCCCATAACAACCCTCGATAGCACCCCGGCGAGCTTGCAGCCGGACGTTTGGTTGATTTTGGGTCGGCCATTTCAAGACCTCCGCCGCCTTTCCATGCCGATACCACCACTGAGCGGAAGCTTTAACGGCCAAAGTGCTGCTCTCTATGGAAACTTTAATCAACCCACCTATCACCGCCAACGCGTTACTTTCCAAATGGTCAACCCGGCCTCGAAAAAAGATGTGTGGGTAGGCGAGGTAACATTTGGCAGGGAGGATGCTAAACTCATTGGCACAAAGGTGGTACACCAATGGAAAACGGCCGGTCTTTTGGGTTCGACTGTTTCTGATCAGTGAGAGGTCGCCAAGACAGAAGTATATGAATTGCTTAAAAGCATGCCTTCATTTAAAGCCTGTTTCTTTTCTTGCACTTCAATGCCTATTTTTGTAGCCAAATACTCTACTATGTCTGCCATCGAAATCCGATCCAACATCACAAATATTCTTGATGCTACCAACGATCAAGAAACGCTGGATGCTTATTATCAGATCTTGCTCAATTTGATCCGGGTTCAAAACCGTGCCATTGTCGCCTTTGATGTGGACGAAAAGCCCCTCACGCAAGAGCAATTGCGCAATGCCGTCGAAGCCGCCAGTGGTAGGGTGCAGGCCGGGCATTTTGTTCGCCATGAGGACGTGGTAAAAGAATCTGAGAATTGGTAATGGAATACGGCTACGACATTTGTTGGGACGAAGCTGCTTTCCGCGCCATGCGCAAAGCGTCAATTACCTGAAGAAGAACTTTTCGGAAGAAGTTGCCTTGAAATTCAAGGCTGAAGTTTTTGCCGCCGCCGAAAAAATACTGGAACACCCAGAGCATTATTCCTACGACCGACTTTTGCTGGAAAGCCCACCGCGTTACCGCTCCATACCTGTCGGCGGCTATCGGCTGGTGTACGAATTCAAGAAGGAGACGATTTTTATCTTGCTGCTGTATCATAGCCGGCAAGCTCCCCAAAAAGTGCGAAAAAGTATGCCATGATCAACGGTTTGGTAGCGAGCGTTCTGCCCGCCCTTCAGCAAGATAGGAGAGTCGCTCTTGCAGTTCTGTTTCTGTCAACTTCACACCCTTCGGTATTTTCTTTTTCGAGCGTTTGGATGCGACATTCGATTGCCCAATTTGGTAAGAAATATGAAGCCGCTCCAGCAGCGGGAGCAGAACCTGTAAGTCTTCGGGTGATACTAATTGAAGCGTTACGTTCATATCATTGCCGATTTGTGGCAGACAAAAGTAATGGCTTTTTCAGAATCTTTGCCCCGCAAAAACCTCCTACTCATGCTCCTACGTGAACTCATGGAAAACCTCGGCACAGCCTCCTTCGCCATCTCTGGCGCATTGGCTGCGCTCAACAAACGCCTCGACGTGTTCGGGGTACTGGTGCTGACTTTTGCCACGGCAGTCGGCGGCGGCACGGTGCGAGATATTATGATCGGAAACACGCCCGTGGCCTGGATGAAAGACCAGCAGGCGATCACGGTTGTTTTCGTTTCGTACCTGATCACGCTTTTTTTTCGCAAATACTTGCAATTTTTTCCGCGAACGCTGGCCATTTTTGATGCTATTGGGCTGGGATTTGCCACGGTGGTGGGGCTGCAACGCGGCTTGGAGGCTGGCTTGAGTCCATCGGTTTGTGTCGCGCTCGGCATGGTGACGGGCTGCTTTGGCGGGGTGCTGCGTGATGTATTGCTCAACGAAATCCCGCTCGTGTTCCGCAAGGACATTTATGCTTCGGCCTCGCTGCTGGGTGGTGCGCTGTATTTTGCGTTCGCGGCTTGGGATATGCTTGCGCCTTTGGCCGCTACGCTTTCGGTGGCGGCGGTGGTGGGTGTGCGACTCGCGGCCATGCAGTGGAAATGGGATTTGCCGAGCCCGAAATAGATTTACGATTTTGGAATTACGGTTTACGATTTTTTTGATCCGAAAAAGGTGCGTATCGTGCCTTTTTCGGATCAAAAAAATCGTAAATCGTAAATCTAAAATCGTAAATCTTACCGCCGTACCTTGCGGCTTCTGAAACAACTCCATGGCAACTTTTTCCATCAACCTCAAAGACGGCTCCGTCGAAACGCCCAAACCCCTTAT
>JACMMM010000506.1 GCA_014379065.1 Saprospiraceae bacterium | reverse complement strand
ATGTTAGTCATTTAAAAAGAACATAAAAGGCAAATTTTGTATAAACTAAGTGAGCGAAAAAAATACACCGCAGAGGCACAAAGACGCAAAGGGTTAATTTTCAAACGCTCCGCGCCTTTGCGCCTCTGCGGTTAAATAAAATTAATTTTGCTCGGATACTTATGTTTGCTTCCTTTAAATCGCCTCCCTGTCCATGGTCTTAACCTGCCAAAAACATCTTTTTTCCTTGCCCGATGACGTGCATTACCTGAACTGTGCCACCATGTCGCCGCTCAGCAAGTCAGTCGAATCGGTTGGTTTACAGTCCGTCCTTCGAAAATCGAAGCCGTACGAAATTACCCAGGAACATTTTTTTGATACCCTTGAAGTGGTCAAGGATCGCTTTGCTTCGCTGGTAAATTGTTCGCCGGATAGCGTGGCCATTCTGCCTTCTGTGTCTTACGGAATGGCTACGGTGGTCAAGAACTTATTGAAAAAAAGGAACATTACGGCACAACAAAAGGTGCTGGTGGTGGGCGAAGAGTTTCCAAGCGATGTGTACTCCTGGGAGGAATTGACCCAAGAGCGAGGGGTACGGGTCGAGTTCGTGCCAGCACCCAATACGCTCGACGGGCGAGGCCAAGCCTGGAATGAGCGCCTGCTTGCAGCCATGGACGATACCACGCTCGCAGTTTGTATTTCTCCCACACACTGGGCTGATGGCACTCTTTTCGATTTGCAAGCGATTGGTGACCGATGCCGTCAGCGTGGGGCGTTTTTTGCCATTGACGGAACGCAGCATGTGGGTGCCTATCCATTTGATCTTCAAAAAGTTAAGCCTGATTTTTTAGTCTGTGCCGTGTACAAGTGGCTGTTGGGGCCTTATGGGAATGCTTTAGCGTATTTCGGCGATTTTTTTGACAACGGGACCCCACTTGAACAAACCTGGACGGGCCGACTGGGAAGCCAGGAATTCAAAGATTTGGTCAATTACCAACCCCAATATCGCCCAGGCGCATACCGATTCAACATGGGCGAATCCAGTAATTTTATTCAATTGCCGATGATTGCGGAGGCTTTGCAACATATCCTAGACTGGACACCTGTGGGCATTCAAGAATATGCTCGAAGGTTGATTGCCGAGCCGTTAGTGCAATTGCAGGAAGCGGGATATTGGGTTGAAACTGAGCAGTATCGTGCCAGCCACCTGTTTGGAATTCGCCCGTTGCGTGGGCAGAATTTGGACGCGATTCGACAGGCTTTATTGCAAGAAAAAATCTTCGTGTCGTATCGAGGCTCGTCCATCCGTATTTCGATCAACGTTTGGAATGATGCAATAGATTTGAATCGCTTGGTAGCGGTGCTTCGTGAAGCGTAGCGCGTTGGAATTTGTACTTTTGCGCGGCATTCCCCAAATTGCCCAATGCTTCTGAAAAAGCGCAACCACCGCACTCATGATCCAGCCCGCACCATACCACCCCAACAACAAAATCCGCCTCGTCACTGCTGCCTCTCTTTTTGATGGCCACGACGCCGCCATCAATATCATGCGCCGTATTATGCAGAGTAGTGGCGCGGAAATCATCCACCTGGGCCACAATCGCTCCGTGCAGGAAATTGTAGACTGCGCCATTCAGGAGGATGTGCAAGGCATCGCCATCACCAGTTATCAGGGCGGCCACAACGAATATTTCAAGTACATGCACGACCTGCTCAAAGAACGTGGAGCAGGCCATATCAAAATATTCGGCGGCGGCGGCGGCACGATTTTGCCCTCCGAAATTCAGGAGCTACACAATTACGGTATCTCCCGGATTTATCACCCGGACGATGGCCGTT
>JACMMM010000505.1 GCA_014379065.1 Saprospiraceae bacterium | reverse complement strand
TTTTGCCCTTTGTGTCCAGTTCGTACGAGTAGCTTGAAATATCCCCGGAAGATGAAACGATACGCTTTACAAGCAGAGTTGATGCTTTCCCAAAAACGGGTAGGATTTCCGTTGAAAGAGTATTGTTCAGGTCGGGATAGTATTCATATACCAAAACTGAGCTGCCAGTGGGCGATTCGTAAATAACTCTTTTCAGGTTGCCGTTTTCCCATTGGTGAGTGCCCAGTGTTTGGTCAGCAATGTTGCTGTAGGTCTTTGTTTGTAAAACATGCCCTTCCTGATCGTAGGTTCGCAGAGTCGTAGTCGTGGGTGCGAACGCCTCACTGCGAATTTCTTCAACCGAGCGCCTGTATTCATCTAGGGCATGCGAAGTTCTCGCCAATAACACACCCATTGACCACCTTTCAATCGTGACCCAACTAAGCCCCCATTTGTAATCCGTGTGGTTGTCTTTATCGCTGAAGCTTTGTTGGATGCCCTCGCCGACATCGTAAAACCCATCGTTGTTGTCATTGAAGTAAAGAAACGAAGTGTCCCGCTCAGCCGGAGCGCCGTTAATGAAGGAATCCAAAACAATCATTTCAGGCTTGCATGTTTCGAAAAGTAAATTGCCCCCGCCCTTTTCTTTTTGACAAGCTGCCAACATGACGAGGAATAGTGATGCGGAACAAAATAATTTGATTTTCATATCAAAGAGAACTTTTGGATTTCAAGCTTGCACATGCCCAATAAAACTACTCCGAACTCCCTTCACTCAGGGCAAGTGTTCGTCTGTGACGTGGCGCAACGGAAATACACGCCCGAATTGTTGTAAAACCCGCTACACTTCATGTTGCAGCAGCAATCTACGTCTTCGTTGCAGTGCTGGCATTCGTTCTGAGAGCCGGGCGGGTAGTTTTTTTCTTTGAAACAGCTCGCTAAATTGAGCAGCGAGGCGGCGATAATGATGGCGTACAGGGTGCGGAAAGCAGTCTGTTCAATGCGCCTAGTGGACAAGAAGAAGTTTTGGATTTTCATTTCAGTGGAAATTTTTGTTTGATGAAAAATGGCAATCCTTTGATGAAAGGGGATATGAAGGATGACGGCTATTTTTTTGCAACCACCGTTTTTGGTATTCCGTTTTGAGGAATGGCTACAGAGAGCGACAGCAATGCGGTATTTACCGCTTCTTCTTCTACCAAGCCTTTCATGGCCATACCCATCAAACCACCTTGGCCGGCCTGTCCAAGCCCTTTGTGCTTCCAGACGATTTTTCCGCGTTTTTTGTCAACGATGTACCCGGAAACCTCCGCATTGGCCGTGCTTCCGAAGGTCAGTTTTGATTTGAAATCGTGAAGCACCGGACAGAAAAGGTAATGTGCTTTTTCTGGCCCGAGAACGGCGAGAAAACTCGAATCGGGGTGCGTAAAATCGTCTTCGACCACGGATTCAACCCATTTTCGGTCTTTCATCGCTTTGAGCGGCCCATAACCCTTTTTTTCAAAACTGGGTGAGAGTCGGCGCATGGCATTGTCGTCGAGGTTAAGGTTCTTGGCTTTGTCCACCCGCAGGTCAACAAAAGACAAGAGATAGATGGGCTCGGCAATGCGTGTTTTTGAAAATTCAGCCTCCAGGTATAATGGGGTAACATTGCGCGGGGCACAGGCAATGAAGCTGAGGATAACACAAAGCGCGGACAGTGCCGCAGTGATACTGCAGATCGAAAAGTTTGAATTTTTCATGTCAGAATTATTTTAAAAGTTGAAAAAGCATTTGAACCGCTTCGGCGAAAAGGGCGGTTTGGGGTCGGGGCAGCTTCCGGATTTCGACATCCTGAATCCAGCGAGGCTTTCCATCCGTTGAATTGGGGTCAATCAGGGCAGCATGTAGGCGGGCATAAGAACTGCTTGAGGCAATGGCGCCAGAATTTGGATCCCAATATCCACCCGGCCCGACTTTAACGCGAACAGCGCAAACCAAAACGTAGTGGCATCCGGCAGCCTTCGTCGCGGCCGTCAAGACCGGTCGAATATTGGATGGGACCATAGGGCGAAGCAGATTTTTAACAGCGCCCACCAATTTCCCTTGAAGAGAATCGGCGGGATTGGCAGGAAGCAAGCGGATGCCATGTTGCCGCAGGTAGCGTTGCGTGAGGCTATCAAACACGTCACCCGTTTCTTGCCCCTTATGTAGGGCCGGGTTTAGCGGCGCATCGGTATAAATGTCTTCGTATTGAAGAAAAACCGGCAGCAAAAGCACGCCCGAATCGCGGGGAACGCTAAACGTTATTTTGCTGGAAACGACCGGCGACTGGGCATAAAAACTCGTAGGAGCAAGCAACAAGCATAGTAAATAGAGGAATTGTTTCATAAAGCAACCTTTTCCTCTATATCGAGAATCTGCTTAAAAGGTAAACCTAATTCCTCAAATCAAGGCCCAAGCACCCCAAACCTGCACACTTTTCCCTCGCCTGAAAAACTCCAGTTGCGTTTCATAGAGCGCCCTTCGGGCATCGCCGGATGCCAGCCATAAGTGGGTAAATTGACCCACGAAATCCCGAGTATCCGGGCCGTCAGGGATTTCCCAAAGCGTCACTAGCACCTGCCGCGTTCCAGCAATTTTGAAAGCGCGTTGCAAGCCGTACACACCCTCGCTGCTATTGGCTTCGCCGAGGCCACTCTGACAGGCGCTCAATATGGCAAGACGTGTATGTTGCAGATTCATATCACCGATTTCGCGGGCGGTCAAGATGCCATCCTCTCGAAAGCCCGGCGGGACAGGGCCGCCCACCAAAACTGTATCTGACCCGGCAAGCAATAGCCCGGAGGAATACATCGGGTTGTGTGGCGGAAAACGTCCCTTGAAAGTGATCGGGAGAGTGTCCCATGCGAAACCATGTGTGGTAAACATTAGAAAATCAGGCGATGCAATCTTGCCGATTTGGCTCACATCGTCCTCCACTGGCTGGTAGCCGATTTGCACCTCAACCTTCACCCCTGCTTCGCGAAGCTTTGCGGCCACAGTGTCCGCTTCCGAGAGGGAATTAGGCAAGGGGGGGGAGTTGATTTCACCACCTCCCCTCGGCCCCACAATCCTATTATCACCGAGACATTCGGGGGTGCGGAGCTGCATTTTCGCCGTGACAGTAGGGTATGAAACACAGGCATAAATCAGCGCAGATTTCGGTGGCTCTGCCTGCTCAGACAAAGCAGTAGCAAGTTCACGAGTGCTGCCAACTTGCTGTAAATCAATATTTTCCACAAGGCGTTCACCATGTGCTTTGGAGATGACAGGAAAGGCAATGCGGTGCAGCAAACCAGATGGGGAGTACCAGACACGCTTCACATTCGCAATTTCTTTTTCGAGCGGTTGCCAAACCAGCTGATACAATTTTGAAGGTTCATTTGCATTTGCAGGGTACAGTTTTTTCAGCCATTCCGTTTCGCCAATGCCTTTTTTGTTGAGCACTGCAAGCAGTTGTTTTTCTTCAAAAAGCGGGATGAAGCGTGGAGCCTGGTCACCTTTTCGCAGCACGAGTGCCCCATAAAGGACGCTGTCCGTTGGGCCTTCGGGTTTGTAATAACGAAAATGGAAAAATTCCACTGCTGCCTCATCGGGGGCAAGGCGGGTTTGCACGTCACGCCAGTCAACTGGCAGGGTAGCAGCTGCGAAGGCTTTAGACTTTTGGGTCAGTGCAGACTCCAGAAGTTCGACAATGCGGGAAAGGCTGTCCAATTCAAATGTGGTGTATAGCGCATTGGTATCTTTTTGAGCCAGCTTCCCGCGTTGCACATCTATCGTTTGGCGGAGGCCAAGCCATTCGGCCATTTGGGCTTCAAGGGTGCTGTCGCCCCGAAGCGAGGCCAGTACGGAGCGGGCAGAGTGGAGCAACTGGCCTTTTTGGGAAAGTTGGTCATCGAAAAGCAGGCTTGGGAGTTCGGGGAAGACGGCAGCATGCCGCCAAGCAAAAGATGTCCAATGATCGAGTTGGGGTCGGATGTTGGCTAGAAAAAACTCTCGGCCAGCATCGGAGAGTACAGCGAAATTGCGGCCCGTGATGCGGCGGTAGAGTGTGTCTGCAAAAAGGTAGTAGGCAAAGGCGGAGCGGAGTTTGCCCCGGCGTTCGTTTATGCCAGCTGCCCCTTGAAGCAAGAAAGCGTAGTTGGCGTTTTCATGACCTGATGATTCTTTTGTCAGTGTAAGTGCCTTTTGAAAATAGGTAAGCGATTTTCGAGTGTTGCCGAGTCGTTCGTGGCAGGTAGCAAGGTTGCGCATTGCTTCAATATTGAACCTTGATTGGCTTTCTTTATTGGTTTGGAGAATTTGTTCGGCTTGTTTCAACAAGGGAAGAACCTCTTTTTCACGACCAAGATTGGAAAGACAAATAGCGTATAGAATCAAATAGAAGCCATATTGAGGGCTTTTTTCTCCAAACTTTTTACCGACAATACCTTTTGCATGGTCTATCTGGATTAACATGCCTTCGTTATCATCATTAGACAGAACCATATTTGAAAAGTATGTTTCGTATTCTGGAAAAAACTCTCCAAAAGATTCGACTGCTGCAAAAGTTTCTTCCGCTAGACTCCTGGCAAGCTGGATGTTGCCCATTTGGAAATGACATGCTGCGAGATTACTGT
The DNA here is from genome assembly GCA_014379065.1 of Saprospiraceae bacterium. Classification (GTDB taxonomy): domain Bacteria; phylum Bacteroidota; class Bacteroidia; order Chitinophagales; family Saprospiraceae; genus M3007. Next base: position 1,528 of record JACMMM010000505.1, on the reverse strand, counting down.
TCAACTGAGCGTAACGCGGGTTGTCTTTTCCCAAAGTTTTAGCCATCCGTTCGCTAGCTTCAGTAATGTAAAGCATGGCGCTGGGGAAATCGTATGTCTCAAAGTATACACTTGCGATGTTGCTCAACAAGGTGGCATAGTCTGCGGGTGTTAATCCTCCCTGTTTATCTGCAATGGTTTTAGCCTCTAAAAAAAGGCTCAATGCTTCTGTGTAGCGACCTTGGCTTAAAAAAACGGTACCTAAGTTGACGCGGATTTGATGGGTTGTCGGATGGTGTGGGTTTACTTTTTTTGCGAGCTGTAATGCTTTTTTATGAATGGCACTGGCGGTATCCAACTTTCCCAAACCTCGATGGTTTAGGGCAAGGTTGTTCATGCACGTTATAGTGATCATATTTTCTTCCCCAAATAAACCAATCGCGATGCGCAAGCTCTCTTTCAAAACAGGGGTTGCTTCTTGGTTCTCCCCCAAAAAAGTCAGAGCCAAACCCAAAGCGTTTATTCGTACAAGGTAATTGTAGGAATTTGGATCCAAATGGTTAGCCTTGGCATTCTGGATAGCAAACCTCAGGTCGGCTTTTGCTTCTGCATACCTTCCCATAAAAAGGAGGATTTGTCCACGTGTCCCGTACGCCGTTCCTAGGATAGCACTCGTATCCCTCAAATACTTTTTGATAAGCAGGGAAGTGTCCAAATCAGCCAATGCCTGCGCTGATTGTCCCATTTGAGCAAACGCTATTCCTTCGGCAGAGTAAAGAGACCCGGTATTTTTATTGTATAGCCCTCTTGTTAGTAAACTGAGTGCTTTCGCTCGTCGAATCCAGGGTAGAGCAGCCACAGGATTTCCTTTTACCAAGAAGATTGTTCCGTGCAATCCGAGCACATCGGCGTACAACGAATCTGTATCGCCAACTTCCTGTAGGCAAAGCGTATCAACGTATCCCAGCATTGCTTCAACTTTCAGGAACTCACCCCGATCGCCCAAAGCGTTCAGCGAATCGAGTAGTCGAAGGCACGCTTGCCCCTGCGCCCGAGCACAGGTCAGCAAGCAAAATAGTATCAACGATTTGGCAAAAAATTTCATGACTAAAAGTTTTAGGATGAGGATGTATCCACGTTTACTAAACCTCGAAGGTTTAGTAAACGTGGGTCTAATGACGCCCAATGACGAATGACGCCCAATGACGAATGACGTTCAATGACGAATGACGTTCAATGACGCCCTCCCGGACACTCTACCTCCACCCCCGAATCAAAATCAAACTGCAGCACATAGCCCTCCTGCACCGTACGGGAATAGTCGGCATAGCTGATGCGCAGCACGCCAAAGCAGCCCCAACCCGTGCCGTAGGAATTGAGCAATTCAAACTCTTTTGTAGTGTCGTCATAGCCCATGACGAGTAGGGCGTGGCCTTTCGCGCCTTCCAAGGGGATGGGGGCTTTCCAAAGGCAATCCATTGAACCGAGCCGGCGAAAGTCATCGGTCACGAGCAGGCCAATGATAACTGGGATGTCGCGATCAATCCAC
>JACMMM010000504.1 GCA_014379065.1 Saprospiraceae bacterium | reverse complement strand
TTGAAGACCGGGAAGCTCAGGACAGACCTTAAACGGATGAAAATACTTTACCAAAATAGCCTTCATTTATCCCCTTGAGTAAAAAACCGCATCAATTCCGGCGCATCTCCCAGAGAGGTTCCTTCGCGGTGTAAGGCAAATTCTAGTGGGTATTCCAGCTCTATTGCCTGAGTGTCAATGGGTTCTGCAAAAAAAGCAATCGGCTCGGCGGCTGGTTTTTCTCGATACACGATTCGTTCGCGAATGACCACACGATCCCGCCACACCGTCTTTTCTTGCCAAATGGTGTCCGTTTGCACCTGAATTTCTCTCTTGATTATTTCTGCCACGGTTTCCTTTTTTAAGAAACATATTGCCGCTACACCCAACAGCAATGCCGCTGCCGCTTGCCATACGAGCACCTGAGCCGCAAGCGCTCGCCGCATGAAATTGGGTTTGGCAGGCATTGCCATTTTCCAAAGCAATGCCGGCTGCAAGAGCGTAGATGGCCGGACATCGGCATCTATTTGACGTGCTGCCGAGAGCACCGCTCTGAGGTGGTCAAACGCTTCTTCCGGCATTTCGGCCAAGACAATCGCCCGTTCCGCTGCACTCAAGGAAGTAAAATCCTTTTCAATGGCCAATGATTCGATTCTCTCGTTCATGTTATGGTGTTTATTTAATACTTTTCATGCTTCCAAACCTCCATTTGTCCGGCTACCTGACGGAGCGCATGATGTAATCTGGATTTCACTGTCCCTTCCGGGCACCCCACTATTTCAGCAATTTCCAACACGGACAATTCTTCCTGATAGCGAAGGATGAAACACTGCCGGTGCGTCTCGCTCAATGTTGCAATGCTGTGCCGCAAATGCGCTTCAAAGCGCTCTTTGTCCATCTTTTCCGGCATGGGGTCATCCCATAGATTGGGTTCATCCCAAGTTATTTCCAGTGGTGGTGGGCGACGGTATTCATTTTTACAAAGGTTGTACGCCAGCGTGTAAATCCAGGTGCGAAAATTGCGCTCAGTGTCAAACAGATGTGGTTTTTCGATGATCTTCAAAAAGATTTCCTGCGTAAAATCCTCCGCTTTGCTTGCATTTTTCCAGAACATACGAAAGAAAAACCGGTACATCCGCGGGCTGTACCGCTCGTACAGCACCGCAAATGCCCGCTCATTGCGCTGAGCGATGGCTTGCATCAGCGCTTCGTCGGTATAGTCTGTGTAGTTTGGGCGGAAGATGCTCATGAAAGTTGATAAAGGTTTATAGCGTTTATGAAGGTTTATTGGGTTTATCAACTTTTATAAACCCAATAAACCTTCATAAACTCCCTGTTCACTCTTCAATCACCTCCATAAACACCCTAAATCCTATTGCCGGACTGGGGCCGTCATATCTTTTTACAGGGGTTGTTTGCCCATAGTAAGGCACATCTTGCCAACTGCCTCCTTTTGCAACCCCAGGTGTTGCAATCATTTCTGCCACATTTCCGGACATGGCATAAAGGCCAAATTTATTGGGGTAATACGAATCCACAGGCACTGCAAAAAAGCCTCCATCGTACAATGCGCCAAGCGCCAGTTTAGCGAGGTCTGTTTTGTCAACAGGTTTTATTTTTTGGGTATTCGGAATGCCAGTCCCCATATCTGCTGAAGCGGGCAATGTTTGGTCCGGGCAATCGCCACAAGGCTCGGTGGTATTGTAATTTCCCAGATAACAGCCCTTTGAATTTTGCACAAAAAAACCGCCAGGCCAAGGGTAAGGCGCGTCCTTCAGCCCGCCTCTTGCTGCTGAAATCCATTCAGCCTCGGTGGGCAGCCGGAACAAAACCTTTTTGAACTTCTTTTTTTCCGGCGAATCATTGTAAACCTTTGTAATCCAGGCGCAATAACGCTGTGCCGCCTCGTGCGAAATACTTTGAACCGGGCATTCAGGCATATCAGGATGCCCATGTTTAAATATTTCCTTGGGAGGCAAATTTTGAAGTTCTTCCGGCAACAAAGCGATCCAGTCCGTTTTGGCCACTTTACACAAATCCAGTTGTTCGTAATCCTTGTTTTTCAACAGATCCGTCAGGAAAGTTTCGTACTGCCCGTTGGTGAGTTCCGTTTCGGCGGCAAAGAGTTTGTCGCTAACCTTTTTCATGCTTTTATCCAAAACCTTTGGTGTAATGGCAGTCAACACCGCTTCAGGAAGCCGCTCTGGCTCAAAAAACGCGCGCAGCTCCGTTTCACGACCACCCAAACGGGCGATGCGCATGGCCAATTTTTGGAGCCGGGCAGCTTTGTCCGTTTCTCCGGCAGCTGCGTAATGGCGGTGCAAGAGGAGCAAGGCCGGGATGTAATTCAGGTTAACCCTTGCGACGGCTGCGGGGTCGGTTTCCGGCTCGAAGCTGAGTTCGAGGTAATCCGTTCGGAAACGGTTTTCAAAATTATAGATCAACGTCGCCACATTGTCAAAAGCCTTGGGGCTGAATTTGAGTGCAAGGCCCGTGAGGTAGAGTTTTTCTTTGTCAGCCTGAAGCAAATTTTTATTGGTCATGCTACCAAAATAAACCGGTTTGGCAGACACGTCTTTAGAGGTTTTCGGGTTCAGGATTTGTGCTATAAAATCGTTCATAGAGCAGTCCTTGGGAATCCAGAATAAATCTTCCAGCCCAATCAAATGCTCACGGTATTTTTGGTTTTCAAGGAGTTGAAAACTAATTACACTGACATCGGGGCGCACATCAAGGGCATATTGGAGGAGCATGGCCGGGTAGGTGTCGCTTTCTTGTTGGGTAAAAAGCAGTGCATTTTGTTCCACGGACATAAGGGCATTGTAGTTCCAATTGAGCAAGCCGGGGGAGTATTGGCCGCTTGCGTACCATTCTTTGCAAATGGCAGACACGCGCTGGCGATCACCAGCGGTTTCGGCCTCACGGAGGCGGTTTTCAAAATCGCCAGAGGAGGCGAATACAGGAAAAAGCAGACCAGTGAGCGCGTAAAAAAACGCAGTCAATAAGTGTTTCATAACTTAATTTTTTAGACATTGGACAAGATGTTCCGGAACAAGCATCCACGTTGTGATGAAAAGATATGCTGTTTACACACGGATTGGCAGGACGTTCATTTTGGGAGGATTTTTATTTAAAAAAAAAGGCACGAAGCCCCAACCTGCTGGAGCTCCGTGCCTTTTTACCATTTTTCTGGAAGACGAGACTAACTCACATGCGCCTCGTATGCCGCTGCATCCATGAGCTCTTCAAAGTCTGCTGGATTGGCAATCTTGATTTTTACAATCCAGCCGTCGCCGTAGGGGTCACTGTTGATGAGTGAGGGGTCGCCCTGCTTATCGTCCAGTTTTTCGTTGAATTCCAACACCTCTGCCGTGAGGGGCATATAACGCTCGGAAGTGGTTTTCACTGCTTCTACGGTGCCGAATATTTCGTGGGCGCTTACCGTTTTGCCAACGGTTTCCACCTCGACGTAAACGATTTCTCCGAGTTCGCCTTGGGCGTAATCAGTGATGCCGACATAGGCAGTGTTGCCGCTCTCGACGCGGACCCACTCGTGGTCTTTCGTGTATTTGCAGTTGGCAGGAAAGGACATTTCGTAAGTGTTAAGTGATGAGTGATGAATGGTTGGTGAATAGGTCGGCAAAAGTAGCACTTTTGGGAAGGGAGCAAATTTTGCAATGAAAAAAATATGGCAGCAAAGATTTTTTATGCTGAAAAACTCCACTTGATTGGCATTCTTGCCTGAAAGTCGAAATGTTGAGAGCATGGTTTGGCTGTTTCGAGGAAAGTCTCATTCTTTGAGCGCAAAAATTGGTCTTGAGGTTCAATGAACGAATCACCAAATCCAAGCATAA
>JACMMM010000503.1 GCA_014379065.1 Saprospiraceae bacterium | reverse complement strand
ATTCGGCGCGGGCGATGTCGAAAGCAGCCTGACCGTCGGGTGCTTCGATCACCCGACATTGATCGCGCAATTGCTCCGTCACATAAGATCTTACATCGGCATTGTCTTCAACAATTAGCACAACGGGCAGATGCCGTGGGCTGGAGCCTCGGCTTGGTGCTTCGGTACCAAGGTTTTCACCAAACATTTCAGGCACGGGCTGCACGATGGAAGTTTTTTCCGGATCATCCAGAAGGCCTGACGAAAGTTTGGCACGGCGAAGTGGCAGCAAAACCGTAAATGTTGTACCACTCTGCCCAGCTTCAACGGAGCTTTCCATGGAAATCATGCCGCCATGCAGCACCACAATTTCCTTCGCCAACGCAAGGCCAATACCGCTGCCTGGCTGTAAGTCAGACCCCGTGTTCTCAACTTGATAAAAGCGGTCGAAAACGTGCGCTTGCTGTTCGGCAGGTATACCCATACCGTTGTCTGTCACTTTGATTTCCAGCCAGACGGTCTCATCGGTTTCCCACGCTGTGGGCGCTTTAAGCTTCGATGTGGGACTTTGCTTTGCTTCGATTGCCAACTGTACCCGCCCTTCTTCCGGGGTGAATTTGAAGGCATTAGAAAGCAAGTTAGCCACTATTGTTTCAAGTTTGTCACGATCAAACAGTACTGGTAAAGGCCCTTCGGGCAGCACGATATCATATTGGATTTGGCGCTGGGCGGCAAGGCTTTCAAAGGTATGGGCCATGACCCGAAGGCTGGCATGGAGCTCGCCTGGACGAAGCTCCAATTGAAGTTTTCCGCTTTCGAGGCGGGAGAGGTCGAGGAGTTGGTTGATCAGTTGGAGCAAGCGCTCGGCGTTTCGGCGCATAATACCGAAGTATTTGAGCGCATTTCCTTTAAAAACGCCCTGTTCCATTTCGCGCAGGGGGCCAAGAATCAGGGTGAGCGGAGTGCGAAACTCATGACTGATGTTGGCAAAGAAAGCAGATTTTATCTGGTCTTGTTCACGCAGGAGAAGTGCCTCGGCGGCTTTTAACTGGAGGGCGAGTTCGGCGCGCTGCCGTTTGAAACGCAGGAAAAAAGCAAGTCCGGCAATGGCGGCCAAAAGCAACAGCCCGGCGAGGAGGAAGATGCGCTGGCGGTTTTGCTGGCGTTCAAGTTGGAGTTGTTGCTGGGCGATGGTAGACTCTTGCTCCCGGGTACGGTATCTGCTTTCTACCTCGGCTACTTTTCGTGCATTGTCTCTCTGGTTCAGGCTGTCGGAGGCTGCTTTCCAGAGCAGTGATTGTTGAAAGGCTGCCGGGTAGTCGCCCAAGCCCTCATAGCTGCGGGAGAGGTTGTAGCGCAACGCCCTTACATTGGTATAGTTCTGAGTATGTTCGACAAAAGGCAAGGCTTTTTGGGAGTATTCAAGGGAAGTGCGGTAGTTGCCGAGTGCGTTTTCATTTTCTGCCAAATTGTTATAGAGCGTTGGCAGGTTGATGTTGCTGCCTGTTTTTTCAAAATAAGCCAGCGATTCGAGGTAGTGTGCCTTTGCCTGTTCGTGATCGCCCCATTTGAAATAGTGTCGACCTATACTAGTGTGCTCCACCGCGATATACCGCGGAACGCCTGTCTGCTCAGCAGCTGTTAGTGCTTTTGCCGCGTAAAAAAATGTGGAATCCTGTTGACGAAGATCAGAAAAAGCCGCTGCCATCATCGAATAGTAAAAATGAGGGTTTTCGCCTTTGTGCAACCAAATGGCCAGGCCTTTTCTCAGGTAGTCAAGCGCCTCGTTTGGGCGTTTTTGCCTGACCAACAGGGTAGCAAAATTGCGGTACGCATCGGCCAAGCCGGTGGAGTCGTTCAATTCGCGAGCGAGTTCGATGGTAGCCACAAGTTTGTTGCTGGATTCGCCGAACCGACTGAGGTGGTCGAGGGCGAAAGCGGAATTTGTCAGTACGATGGCCAGGTTTTTCTTGTCACCACAAGCGCGGAAGGCATCCTCACTTTTTTGGAGATATGGCAAGGCTTGCTCCATTTGTGCCTTGTAAAGATGTGCTTCCCCGATCATTCGATTTGCCAGGCCGCTCCCTTTGTCATAATCGTGGCGTTCGGATATGCGCAGCATCATTTCGCCATAGCGCATACAGCTGTCAATGTTGATACTATGAAATTCGGCGCCGATTGATTGCTGGATTTCAATTTGTTGACGCCAGTCGCGGGTATTTTCCAAGACCCTGCGCAGACTATCAATCGTCGGCGTCTGCGCTTTTGCACTGGCAAGCGTCAGCAAAGGGGGGATAAAAATCAGGAAAAAATATTTCATGGTATCGGTTTGAGGCGAAAGATAGCAACCGTTGGCTGGTTTAATGACTGAGTCCATCCAACTCGCCGCATCACTTGCTCTGTTGCAACGAATTTGAAAGGTTTTGCAACGCCCGTCAACGTGGGCGCTTAAAATGCTTGTTTGGAGCAAAAACGCTCAAAAATGTGGTTTTTAGGCAAAAAAACCCCGTTGCAACCAATTTGAAATAAGCTGCAACACCCGTCAACGTTCCACCATCGGTCAGCCCCCCACCTTTGTCTCATCGAAAACAACTGGACGTTGGACGTTGGACACTTGACTTGCACCCAAACAGATTGTTGTCAAACGTCCAAAGTCCAAGTGTCCAACGTCCAAGTGTCCAATGTCCAAAAATTTTCTTACAACAAAACAATTTTCAACATGACAAAGACCGTTGCAGCATTCTTCCTCCTGCTCTTTTTAAACGGACAAGTATTTGCCCAAAAATTGCAATACGGGTTCAAAGCCGGGCCGCAATTGAGCAGCTACACCCGCACCACCGATGACAAAGCAGCCTTGCGCTACCACTTCGGCGCCTTCAGTTCATGGACCGTCGCAGAACAAGTCTCCGTGCAGGCTGAAGCGTTGCTCTCCGCGCAAGGGATCAACCGGGTCAGTGATTCGGATTTCAAAATGCGTACCCTTTACCTGAATGTTCCACTCTTGGCTCGTTACGATTTTACCGAGCGGACCAGCGCGCACGCCGGGCTTCAAGCAGGGTTTCTGCTCCGGGCCAAACTCAAAGTCGAAGGATACGATACTTATGACCGCAAAGAAGCCTATAAGCCTATGGATCTTGCCTTTTCTTTTGGCGGCGAATATCGTTTCAACAACAATATCGGTGCGGGGCTCCGCTTCAACTTGGGCATGACAAGCTTCCATCGCGAAGACAACGAACCACACCAGCGCACCGTCCAGATTTTTGCCGCATATCATCTCCGTTGAACGAGCGGTAATTGATTCTAAGCATACATCCCCAATTTCCAACAACAATTATCCACCGCGAGCACCGCATTCGGCCTCGCAAACAACATTCACAAACAAATTTTTTTAACAATGAGACCTTTCTTTTTCAAGCAGTCCACACGGCTGCTCCTAGCCATTCTTTTCCCTGTTTTTTTCCTCCAAATCGCACATGCCAACAAAATCACCAAACAGAGCGGCGATTGGAATGCTCCTAGTACTTGGGTGGGCAACGTCGTACCTGACGACACTGAAGGCATTGTCATTCAAGCCGGCCATACGGTAACCCGCAACAACGGTTTCAGCAGCTTTGGCTTTTTTATCGTTTACGGAACGCTCGTTTATAAGGGTCTCTGGACGCGTTATTTTTTATCCAGTGCTGACATCGAAAATGATGGGACAATACGCTTCGAAGGCGGCACAACCATTGTGTATTCATCGGTCACTGGAAGTGGTACGATCAGGCAGACGGGCGGCACTACCACTTTTACGGATTCCTATTCAATGAACCTAACCGACAT
>JACMMM010000502.1 GCA_014379065.1 Saprospiraceae bacterium | reverse complement strand
TCTGCAAATTGCCATAATTGTTTGAATTTGAATGGTTATATAAATGTGTTTCTTGAGTGTGATTGTTGTGGTTCTCTTGTAGAGTTAATGCCAACTACGTCATTGCCACGACGGACGACCATCCCATTTTTTACTTAATCGTCCGTTGTGGCAAAGCCGCCAATGTAAATGAAACGCCCCTTGACCACTCGCGCAGGCGCACGGAGCAATCAGGGGGCATTCATCGTTTGAGCATTTGGGACTGCGGACATGATTGTTACAATTTGATTTAGGCCGAGCAAATGTATTAGGCCAAGTCCAACTAGCCAACCCTCTAGCCAAATTTATTTTCGCCTTTGCCTTAAATATTCAAACTATCCAGCGGGCTTTTGATCTTCCCCCAACCTTTTTTTGTGATATGGGTGTAAATTTCTGTAGTTTTTGAACTGGCATGTCCCAACAATTCCTGGATATAGCGCAAGTCTACCCCTTTCTCTAACAGGTGTGTTGCAAAGGAATGGCGAAGGGTGTGCACCGTAGCTTCAAGGTTGATCATAGAGCGCTGCTTAGCACGAACAAAAATCTCTTGAACGCTGCTCTCGCTGTACCGTCCCCCGTTGGGGCCTTCAAATACCCATTCTACTGGCTTGTACAACTCAATATAATGCTTCAGGTGTTCCCATGCCTTTTCTGAAAGGAGGGTACAGCGGTCTTTGTTCCCTTTGCCAGAGCGCACGAATAATCGTTCTTTTTCAGGCTGGAGGTCCGGCAAACGCAGGGCAATTACCTCACCCAAGCGAAGTCCCCCAGAATATATAAGCATGAGTATGCACCGGTGCTTGAGGTTATCTACCGAGCGCAGCAAGGCGCTCACCTCTTCCTCTGTGAGGACTTTAGGCAGTTTTTGTGGCTTTTTTGGCTGGAAAAGCCCCTTTATCTTGTCTTCTTGGTCAATAACCGATGCGTAAAACATCTTGATCGCGCTCATTACCTGACCTTGGTGTGAGACGCTAATGTTGCGTTCTTTGATGAGCATCGTGAGGTAATCATTGATCTGTTTTCGAGTGATCTGGCTAGGTTTGAGGCTGTCGTAGTGTTTGATAAACTGCCGAAAACAGTTCTTATAGTTTTTGATCGTGCGCCAACTGTACCGTTTCAAGATGAGGACACTTCAGAAAAGCCCTAAACCCTCACCACAATCTTCCCAAACTGCTCCCCCCCCGCCATCTGCTCAAATGCCTTCGCCCCCTCCGAAAGCGAAAACACCGAATCCACCACCGGCACGATCTCGTGCTTTTGCACAAAAGCCAACATGGCACGAAACTCCCGCGGGCTTCCCATCGTGCTGCCAAGTATGCTGATTTGTTTCCAGAAAACAGGCTGCATACTCAAACCATTCACCTTGCCGAGCGTGCCGCCGTAGAGCCCAATGCGCGCTCCCGGATTGCAAAGGCCAGGAAGTAGTGCAAAGCCATCGCCCGCAGCGGAGTCAATGATGACGTCGAAACCGCCGGCTTCCTGTTTGAGTTGCTTTTCCCAGCCTGCTTGGCGGTAATTCGCACCACCTTTTGCGCCAAGTTTTACGGCGCGTTCGATTTTCTCGTCAGAACCAGAGTTGACAAAAACCTCGGCTCCAGCGGCCAGGGCAAGTTGCATTGCCGTGAGCGCCACCCCGCCGCCAATGCCCGTGATAAGCACCCGTTCGCCTTTTTTCAATTGACAGCGTGTGAAAAGGGTGCGCCAAGCCGTCAATCCGGCCAGCGGGAGGGCAGCGGCCTGTTCCCAACTCAGGTGATCGGGCATGGGGAAAACATTTGCCCGAGGGATGCTGATTTGCTCGGCGAATGTGCCGTTTTCCGGCATCCCGAGGACGCGAAAGGCTTTGCCTTGGAACTTTGGGTTGTCGCCCCATTCAAGGGCAGGATAGAGGACGATACGTTTAGCCGCCTTCGCTCCCGCCTGCCGAGGCTTGGCGGGCAGGAAGGCTTCGGCGGGTAAATCGGCGGGTAAACATTCGCCCGCGCCATCGGAGCCCAGTATGACCGGCATTTTAATGCCCGCGTATTGTCCTTGTGTGATGAAAAGGTCGCGGTGGTTGAGTGCCGCAGCGCGGAGATGGACCAAAACCTCTCCTTTAGAGACTAGGGGTTCTGGCATCTCTGCATATTCTGGGCGAGCGTTCAATTGTTTGACAATCAGTGCTTTCAAGTGTGAAACTGAAGTAATAGCGGTGACGAAATTTGAAATATTTGGCAAGATCTAAACAGTTTTTGGGGGAATGCGTTTACTTTTGCGTTCTGAAATTATGCGCATCCGAATCGGCATCCTCTTGACTTACTTACTGCTGGGTTGCATCCTCTTGGAGGATGCCCTGCCGTATTTTGCTAAGTCAAACTTAATGGAGATGTGCGAATCTAAGACGGAAACCGGAGAAAAAGAGGGTAAAAAAAGTAAAGAACTCGAAAACGAATGGAACGAAGCAAAAGACCGGCTCCATGATGAAAATGTTCTTGAATACGCCTTTTTGATCCATCCGGGCAGCATCTTTGCCGATTCCGACGAAATCCCCGACAGTCCTTACCAGTCTATTTTCTCTCCTCCCCCCGACCGGGCCTGATTCACTTTCTGCTTCTTGATGCCCTCTCTGCGAGGGCTTGACTTGTCCCGACCTTAGCGGGATGCTTTCTTGCTATCAAATCCTATTTTTTCATGCAAAAGAACAACTTTTGGGCAGATCTAAAATATGATCTGCCTGCGGGTCTGGTGGTGTTTCTCATCGCCTTACCGCTCTGCCTCGGCATTGCCCTTGCTTCGGGCGCCCCGCTATTTTCCGGTTTAATCGCCGGCATTGTCGGCGGATTGGTCATTGGCTTTTTGAGCGGCTCGCATACCAGCGTGAGCGGCCCGGCAGCGGGTCTCACTGCTGTGGTATTGGTCGCCATTCAGCAATTGGGAAATTTTGAACTCTTCCTTCTAGCAGTAGTATTGGCCGGTATTTTCCAGCTGGCACTGGGGTTTGCCAGGGCTGGTATGATCGCCAATTATTTCCCCTCCAACGTCATCAAAGGAATGCTCACAGGTATTGGCATTATCATTATTTTGAAGCAAATACCGCATGCATTAGGCTATGACAAGGATGCCGAGGGAGATTTCGCTTTTTTTGAAAAGAGTGGCAGCAACACCTTCCTTTCTATTTGGGAATCACTCACCCAATTTATCCATCCTGGCGCCACGGTGGTAGCCCTGATTTCTGTTGGGATCATGCTTTTGTGGGAAAGACCAGCCTTGAAAAGCAAACTAGGGATAATCCCGGGAGCTTTGGTGGCTGTAGTGGCTTCGGTGCTTGTAAATCAAGGGCTTATATCACTTGGTGAGCCTTGGGTCATTCTTCCAGAACACCTGGTGAGCATCCCTGTGGCAAGCGACGCTTCGGCATTTTTGGCACAGTTCAGTTTTCCTGATTTTTCGCAATGGATGAATCCCAAAGTGATTTCTGTCGCATTTACGATCTGTATCGTTGCCTCGATTGAAACGCTGCTCTGTTTGGAGGCGGTGGATAAAATTGACCCGCACGGACGTACGAGCGACCCCAACCGCGAATTGAAAGCACAAGGGGTGGGCAATATGGTTTCTGGCCTGTTGGGCGGTTTGCCGCTTACCTCTGTCATCGTGCGGAGTTCAGCGAATGTCAACGCCAACGCGCGCACAAAAGCTTCGGCCATTATTCATGGCTTGTTTTTGTTGGTTTGTGCGGCCCTGATTCCAAGCATCTTGAACTTGATCCCGCTGTCGGCACTTGCAGCCGTCCTTATCCTTACAGGTTACAAGCTGGCCAAAATCTCCGTATTCAAGGAAATGTGGGGAAATGGGAAATACCAATGGTGGCCCTTCATTATCACCGTAATAGCAGTCGTGTTTACCGACCTGCTGACGGGTGTGGGTATTGGTTTGGCAGCGAGCGCGTTCGCCATTTTGCGTGGCAATTTGAAAAACGCCTACTTCTTCCACAAGGAAGAATACCACGAGGGCGACCTGATCACGGTCAAACTTTCTCAAGAGGTTTCCTTCCTCAACAAAGCCGCTATCAAACAGACTCTGGAGGATTTGCCTGAAAACTCGAAGGTGCTGATAGATGCCTCCGACACGGCCTATATTGATTTTGATGTGCTGGAAAGCATCCGGGAGTTTGCAAAAGAAAAGGCCGACAAAAAGGGGATTGAGTTGACGCTCATGGGCTTTCGGGACAAGTACAAATTTTGGGAGGCGGATTTTGTCCATTCTGACCCGGATCCTGGGCCGCATCAGCCCAACCACCAAGCGCTTAGGGAGTTCGCCGACAATTAATTCAACCTTACGTACTCAACTTTAACGAAACACAACATGATGCAACATAAGTTCTCAGAAGTAACGACACACGCACCGCCGCTGGAAAAGAGGTTTGATGAAAATCATATTCTGGACGAGCTGAAGCACTATTTGCCCACCCAAACGCCGCTCAAAGATTTTATTCACCATAATTCCCTGCACGCTTTTCAGTACATGGAATTCTATGATGCTATTTTCAAAGCATCAAAGATTTTTGGCTACAAAGTCACTTTCAACCTGGCAGAATATCGCGGACTGTATCAAATCGGGCGCATCCGAGAAGATATCCTGGATCAGGTCATCACCGAGCGCAAAGGGAAAGGGGTGGTCTCAGCCTGGAAACAACTGGTACTGCTGCAACCATACGATGAAACGGTTCAACCCCGCATTGGTCGGTTGAGGGCGGGCTGGAAAGCGGCTTATCACCTTGATTTGGACAATTTAGTACAGCCGCTTTTGTTCCGAATCCTGGGCAGTTATCTGGATCAGGGCATCGCGCTATGGCATTTTCCTTTTGAAGATCAAGGGTTGGTAAAGGCCGTACGCGAATTGGAAAAAAACAGTTTCAGCAGTTTTTTCAAAACCAAACGTGCCCGAAAACTGCTTTTGGATGAAAAAAACTGCACGATTTCAAATCTCCTGAATATCGTCGTCGGCGATGAAGCATTTTTTGATCAATATCTTTTTGACCAACAATTTAGCCACCGTGGATGGTCGGGTATGGCGGCGGCCTTGGAAGCACATCCCGAGACGATCCTTTATCCGAAAAAAATTGAGCTGGGCGATCTGATCCTCTTGGAATTGTTGCTGGAAATAGATGCCTTGGAGGCAAATTTGGGCTCCGGCTGGAAACCGCTTTGCCAAAAAGTAAAAGCCCAACCAATGGATTTGTTTTCCGACATGGAGCTCTCGGAACTGCACGAAGTGTACCGCATTTGGCAGGACGCTTTCGAATGGAGTTATTACGATGAGGTGCTGGCGGGCTTGCAACAGTTGAAAAATACGCGCCCGGAGGCTGAAAGATCGCACAAGCATTTTCAGGCCATATTCTGCATTGACGAACGGGAGGATTCCATCCGTCGGCATCTGGAGGCCATGGACAAAGACTGCGAAACGCTGGGCAGCCCAGGCTTTTTTGGCGTAGAGTTTTATTTCCAGCCTGAAAACGGCAAATTTTATGAAAAACTCTGTCCTGCGCCGGTCACGCCAAAGTACCTCATTAAAGAACACAGCGCCAACGGTCACCGGGAACACGAACTGTTGTACACCAAAAAAACGCACACGCTGCTTCAGGGGTTTTTAGCCACCCTTTCGCTGGGCGTTTTGGCAGCAGGAAAAATGTTCCTCAACATCTTTCGCCCTAAGATGAGCCCCGCCATTTCAAATGCTTTCGCGCACATGAATGTGGACGGACAATTGACCGTCGAGAACAAAAACCCGGACGAGATTGAAAATGGCTTGCAGATCGGTTTTACGGTGCAGGAAATGGCAGCGCGGGTGGAAGGACTTTTGCGCGGCATCGGGATGGTGGACAATTTCTCGCCCTTGGTCTATGTAGTGGCGCACGGGTCAAGCAGTGCCAACAACCCACACCACGGGGCGCACGATTGTGGGGCTTGCAGTGGGCGACCGGGATCTGTGAATGCAAGGGTGTTTGCAATCATGGGCAATCACGAAAAAGTCAGGGACTTGTTGAAATCGAGGGGTTTGAATATTCCAGACACCACCCAATTCCTCGGTGCCTTGCACGATACGGCTGCGGATGAAATCGCCTTTTTCGACGAACAAATCCTGTCGGAAAATAATGGGATTGCGCACCATAAAAACAAAGCGACTTTCGAGCGGGCACTGGATTTGAACGCGCAGGAACGTTCCAGACGCTTTGCCTCTATCAATACCCAGGCCGATTTGCGCCATGTGCGCGAAGCCATCCGCCGCCGCTCGGTCTCCCTTTTTGAGCCGCGCCCGGAACTGGGGCACGGCACCAACGCGCTGTGTTTTGTTGGCCATCGGACGCGTACAAAGGGGCTGTTTTTAGATCGCCGTGCTTTTATGAATTCTTACGATTACCGCACGGATCCGGAAGGCAAACTATTGCTTGGCGTGATCAGGCCCTTGCCCATTGTTTGTGGCGGCATCAATCTGGAGTATTATTTCTCCCGTTTGGACAATTACAAAATGGGGGCAGGCACCAAACTCCCGCACAATGTGATGGGCTTGATTGGCGTGGCCAACAGCAGCGATGGCGACCTGCGCCCGGGGCTTCCCTTGCAGATGATCGAAGTACACGACCCGGTGCGTCTGGTAATTTTGGTGGAACACTACCCGGAGGTGGTGCTAAAAACCATCCAAACACAACCCGAGGTGTACGAATGGTTTATAAACGGCTGGGTGCATTTGGTGGCGATTCAGCCTGACACGGATCAGTTTTTCTATTTTAGAAAGGGGGAATTTGTGCAGTACAAACCGCTTACCAGACAGGTAAAATCGGCGGAGGACATGCAGCATTTGATTCGGTCTGCACAGGAAATGGAAACCAATTTCATCGTGGATGCGACACAGGAACACCTGTCGGTGCATGTAATTCAAAATTGAGGATTTAGGCCACTAATTGCACAAATTAACACGAAAAACTGTTCAAATTCGTGCCAATTCGTGCAATTAGTGGCTACAAAATAAAATATCATGAACCAGTTTTTGCCTTATTTCATACTCCTTCCGCTGCTGGGTCTGATGCTGAGCGCATTGTTCCCGAACCGGAAAGAGACGCTTATTTTCGGGATTTCGATTGCGACAGTGGTACTGCATTTCCTTGGTGTTGCCGCTTTGTCGCTCTTGTGGTTGTTCGGTCATCGGACGGCTATTTTTTATAAGGGTTTGACGCTGTATCAGACCCACGACTCCCATTTTTCGATTGATTTTTATTTCGATGGCGTAACGGCTGTTTACGCCGTAGTGGCTTCGGTCCTGACGTTTTTAGTCATGATTTTTAGCCGTTATTATATGCACCGCGAAAAGGGTTTCAAACGCTTTTTCAACAATGTGCTGTTTTTCTTTGCAGGGTTGAATATTGTGCTGTTTTCGGGCAATTTTGAGACACTTTTTATCGGCTGGGAAATACTGGGCGTCACCTCGTTTTTCTTGATTGCCTTTTATCG
>JACMMM010000501.1 GCA_014379065.1 Saprospiraceae bacterium | reverse complement strand
TCTCAACATTCTCAACACCCTCAACATTCTCAACCCTCAACATCTCAACCCACGCTATCTTTGCCGGATGGAATTTTTGAAACAGCACGTCGAGGCGCTCATATTCGCATCTCCCCAGCCCGTGGCCGTCATTGAATTGAAAACAGTGATGGAGGAGGCTTTTCAAGCCGAAATCAAAGAGGCAGATATTTTGAAGGCCATTGAAGAGGCAAAAGTGCAATTCCAACAACCACAGTACTCGTTCGAACTCATTGAAATCGCAGGCGGCTGGCAGTTCCTCACCAAAGGTGCCTACCACACCACCGTGGCCATTCACCTCCGTCAGGCCACCAAAAAACGCCTTTCGCAAGCAGCCCTCGAGACACTTGCGCTCATTGCCTATAAGCAGCCCGTAAGCCGCCCAGAAATAGAGGAAATACGCGGCGTAAATTGCGATTACGCGCTCCAAAAACTTTTGGAAAAGGAACTTGTTTTCATCACCGGTCGCAGCGAAGGGCCGGGCCGACCGCTGCTGTACGGCACGACCGAAAAATTCATGGACTATCTGGGTATCAATAGTTTAACTGATTTGCCAAAGCCCAAGGATTTCAAAGACGAGGAAAACAGCGTGGGAGAAATGCCAGCATTAGAAGAAGCAGTTTTACCCGCCGTAGCCTTCCTGCCCGCTGAGGCTCGGCAGGCGGGGGAAGAGGCGGGAACAGTCACCAGTTAACTAGTCGCCAGTCAACCAATCACCAATAAACCAATCACCAGTCAACCAATCACCACAATCATGGAAGCCACACTAGATCAACCGCTGGTGAACCGCGTCGCAAACAGCAGCCTCGTCACCATAGATTTGGAAGAAATGTATCCCAAGGGGGAGATTGTGCCTTTCGATTTGAAGGGCTACCTTTTCATGGAGTTGATCCTAAAAGAAAAGGATTTCCGCGAAGCACTCCAAGCCCTTGATTGGGAACAGTACCGTGGAAAAAACCTCGCCGTATTCTGCTCCGCCGATGCCATCATTCCATTGTGGGCGTATATGCTTGTGGCGACACATGCTGCACCGTTCGTCCAAGATATTGCGCTGTGCGAGCCAGCAGAATTCGCAGAAAGAGCGTTCATTAAAAAACTCGCCGCGCTAGACATCCAACAATATGAAGGCAAACGCCTCGTCATCAAAGGTTGCAGCGACAAACCGGTACCAGCCTCGGCCTATCTCGAAATCACGCGCCGATTGCAGCCAGTGGCAAGGAGTATTATGTTTGGAGAGCCTTGTTCAACAGTGCCCGTATATAAGCGAGCGAGAGACTAAAATGTTTGAAGGAAACTGGTACTTTTGTAAAAATTCAATGCCATGACGATCGAACGTACAACCTCAGAAATTATCATCAAAGTCCCCGCATATGTAAATGTTGAGGGCCTTCAACGCCTATTAGACTTCCTTACGTATCGTGAAGTAACCGCCAGAAGCAAAGCCTCTCAAGACGATGTGGATCAATTGGTTTCTGAAGTCAAAAAAGGTCGTTGGGCACGAAACAAAAGACGACTGGTGTCATGAATGTCATTATTGACACGAACATTGTATTCAGTGCCGTTCTGAATAGTTCAGGAAAAATTGGCGACCTTTTGATGAATTCTCATGGACTAATTCAATTCTTCGGATGTGATTTTTTAAAGGAAGAATTATTAGAACACCACGAAAAATTGAAGGAAATTTCAAACCTTTCTGATGCCGAAATTCAAGTTTCAAAGGGGCTTTTATTTTCAAAAATCACATTTATTGATACTCGTTTGCTGCCCGCCTCCATTCTTTTACAAGCTGAAGCACTGGTTGAAAATATTGATCCTGACGATACTGAACACGTTGCTCTTGCACTCCATTTAGAATGTAAACTATGGTCAGGCGATAAAAAATTGCGCCGGGGCCTTCGCGAAAAAGGTGTTTTTTGGGTGTTGAATACAGATGAAATGTGGGAGACCCGTACCACTTTGCAATCATAATCCAGATGCCATAACAAGGGTTCCATATTTTCAATGAATACAAATCCGCTGAAATTCAAAGTCCTGGACGCCTACATCATTCGGCAATACCTCTCCACGGTATTTTTCTCGCTGTTGATTTTCAGCATGATTTCCTGTGCGATTGACTTTAGCGACAAGGTGCAGAGCATCATCGAAAAGCCTTGTACCTGGAAAGATGTGCTCGCCTACTATATGGGTTTTGTGACGCACATGGCGAGCCTGTTGCTGCCGCTTTACACGCTCATCGGGGTCGTTTTTTTTACGTCAAGACTGGCTTCCAACGCTGAAATTTTGTCCATTTTCAATGCTGGCATCGGGTTCCGACGATTGCTCCAGCCCTACCTCGTAGCCGCTACCGCTGTCATGCTTTTGCACCTGACCATCAATCACTTTGGTGCGCCGATACTCAACCAATGGCGGCTCTGGTTTGAACGCACCTACGTTTGGACGGACCAAGACAAGGGCAAAACCACCAACGTTCACCTGCTCACCTCTCCCAATACCAAAGTCTTTGTCCGGGGCTACAACAAAAATAACAAAACGGCTTCCGGGCTTCGACTGGAACAATTTCAGGGCAACCAAGTGTTCAGTATTTTGGAGGCCGATCAAGCGAAATGGAAGGGCGAACCCAATCGCTGGGAGCTCCCCAGATGGTCTGTGCGAACCTTTGACGGCCTGCGCGAAAAATATACCGAGCACAATACTCCATTAGACACAGCCATCAATATTTCGCCCGCCGATTTTGTCTATTATGCCAATCAACGCGAAGAAATGACCACACCACAATTGCGCGAAGAAATTGCCCGCGACCGGGGTCGAGGTCTGCCTTATACCCGGAGTTATGAGGTGGAAATGCACCGCCGCACTGCCGATGCATTTACCATCATCATCCTTACCATTATTGGATTGGCGGTGGCTGGGCGTAAGGTGCGCGGCGGCATGGGGCTTCACCTTGCCCTCGGTATCGGTATTGGAGCGGCTTACATCGTATTTTCCAAGTTCACGGTGTCGTTTGCCACAGGTGGCGCGATGCCCGTTTGGTTGGGCATGTGGCTGCCCAATTTGGCTTTTGGCGCGATGGCATGGTGGCTGGTGAGTAGGGCGCAGAAGTAGTGACAATTGGAGAAGCGGGCAATACGCTATACTTTTGCAGTAAAAATTTCAAACATGGTTCTTATCATTGAATCTTCTGACGAAGAGGTTTTACAAGAAATTACGAAACTTGTTCGTCCCTTTAATGTAGCCGTTCGAAAAGAGCCTTCTGCGGATTCGGTATCCCAAGAAGAACGGAAACATAGGGTTGCTGTGGCTCGAAGATTCAGAGGAAGGTTGAAAAAATACTTTACGGGCTATCAACCCGGCAAGCATGATTGGTATCATCAATGAAAGTTTTTATTGACAGCAGTATGCTGATCGAATATGAGAAGCAGGCGAAAACAGAATTGCTTGACGCCTTGCTGGAGAGCGAGCATCTCCTTTTTATCAATCCTATTGTTGTGAGCGAATATCTCTACCAAATGCTGGGCATTTTGGGAGGTCGTTCGCCAATGGCAATTTGCGAGAGCAAAAAAATAGCTGCTACGTTCGAATCGCACGACCTTACCTCTTTCCTTGCAGAGTTTAAGGTCTTGCCCATTCCACAAGAGGCAATCCCTGAATCTATTTCCATGATGAGTAAGCACAATTTGCTCCCCAATGATGCGCTCATTTTGGCCTCTTGTAAATTGCAGGAAGTAGTCGTCTTGGCGAGTTATGATTCTGACTTTTCTATCGCTTGCCAAGTTGAAGGTATTAGGCTGATCAGTTCCCTTTCGGATTTGCAAGCCCCTTAAAACCCACGAATTGTTAGTCCAACGTCCACCCATTCCATGTCCAAAAAAAGATACCTCGTCACCGCTGCTTTACCCTACGCCAACGGCCCGCTCCACATCGGCCATTTGGCCGGGGCCTACCTTCCTGCTGATATTTATGTTCGCTATTTGCGCCTGATGGGCAAAGACGTGGTGTTCGTGTGCGGCTCCGACGAGCACGGCGCTGCCATCACCGTGAAGGCCCGCAAAGAAGGCACTACTCCCCGCGCCGTGGTGGATAAATATCATGCGATGCTGCGAGATACGTTCCAAAAAATCGGCATCTCGTTCGACATTTACCATCGCACCACCGAGCCAATCCATCACCAGACTTCGCAAGATTTCTTTAGAAAACTCAATGAAAATCAAGAGTTTTTGGAGGAAACCACCGAGCAGTACTACGACGAAACCGTGGGCCAATTCCTGGCCGACCGTTACATCGTGGGCACTTGCCCCGTGTGCGCCAACCCCGACGCTTACGGCGATCAATGCGAAAAATGCGGCTCAACCCTTAGCCCAACCGATCTGATCAACCCCCACTCCATGCTCAGCGGCTCAGTGCCGGTGAAACGCCCCACGAAACACTGGTTTCTCCGCCTTGACCAGCACGAAGCTTGGCTGCGCGAATGGATCAATACTGGGGTTGTCGAAGGAACACAACTCCACTATCCTCCGGATTGGAAAAACCACGTGATTGGCCAGTGCAATTCCTGGCTCGACCAGGGTCTTCAGCCCCGCGCTATGACCCGCGACCTCGATTGGGGTGTAGATGTGCCGCAGGAAATTCCAGGCTCGGAAGGCAAAAAACTATACGTCTGGCTTGACGCGCCCATTGGATACATTTCTGCCACCAAGCAATGGGCTTTGGACCATGGAAAAGACTGGGAGCCTTACTGGAAAAGTGACGACACAGCGCTCGTGCATTTCATCGGCAAGGATAACATCGTATTCCACTGCCTCATTTTTCCAGCGATTTTGAAAGCGCATGGTGGCTTCATTTTGCCCGTCAACGTGCCCGCCAACCAGTTCCTAAACCTTGAAGGCCGCAAGCTTTCCACCTCTAAAAACTGGGCGGTGTGGGTACATGAATATTGCGAGGAATTTGCTGGGCAAGAAGACGTGCTGCGCTACAACATGATCAAAAAAATGCCCGAGCAAAGCGATTCGGAGTTCACTTGGAAGGGCTTTCAGGAAACCAATAACAATGAATTGGTGAACAACCTCGCCAATTTCATCAACCGAGTGCTCGTGCTTTCGCAGAAATATTACGGGGGCGTTGTGCCACGCATTGACCCGGAGCAGACCTTTAAAAGCGGCTGGGATGCAGAAAAAACAGGACAATACGATGAGGAACTCACGCTGCTCAACGGCAAGGTGCAAGAAATGGGCGCAGCCATCGAGCGCTTCGAACTGCGCGAGGCGCTGCGGATTTTGATGGAAATATCGAGCGCAGGCAATGCCTTGCTCCAGTTCAATGAGCCCTGGAAAACCGTGAAAGACCAGCCGGAAATGGTGAAAGTGGTGATGAACCTCGCCATTCAGTACGTGGCCGTGCTGTCGGTGGCCATGTGTCCATTCCTGCCATTTTCGTCGGATAAACTGCGCAAAATGCTCAATCTGAACCCATTGCAAGACAATGGCGATTTGCTCGACGTGCTCAACGAACTCGTGGAGGGAAACCCTGTGATTCCCACCCAACACGCGCTCAACGAACCCGAACACCTCTTCAGCCGTATTCCAGACGAGGTAATTGACAAGCAGATTGCCAAATTAACGATGTCCGCTCCCGCTGATGATTCGGCCTTCGTTAAGACTTCCGCCTTCGTTGAAACTTCGGCGGATAAATCGGCAGATGAAGCGACGGACCAAACGTCCAATGTCCAAAGTCCAGAATCCAACATCCAGAATCCAATATCCAACGTCCAGAGTCCAGCGTCCAACGTCTACCGTCCCATGTCAGAGCTCATCCAATTCGACGACTTCGCCAAACTTGACCTGCGCACAGGCACCATCCTCACCGCCGAGAAAATGGAGAAATCCAAAAAACTCCTCAAACTCAGCGTGGATTTGGGCTTCGAGACGCGCACGGTCTTGTCAGGCATTGCCGAGCATTTCACGCCGGAACAAGTGATCGGCCAACAAGTAGTCATTGTGGCCAACCTCGCCCCGCGTGTCATGATGGGCATCGAATCTCAAGGCATGATTTTGATGGCGGACGATGCAGAGGGTAAGTTGGGTTTTGTCAGTCCCTCATCTAGCTGGCCTAATGGAATGGGGGTGAAGTAATTTTCAAATGCAAAACACCAAGTATCTCGAATTGCCTATTTTTGTAAAAAATTTCAGCAATGTCTAGCATCATAGAAATCCGGCATGAAATCGTGCAGCGACTTTTTTCAACCGAGGACAAAAGTGTTCTGCAAAAAATATCCTAGTTTCCCGTCCCGGCCGCCCACCACCC
>JACMMM010000500.1 GCA_014379065.1 Saprospiraceae bacterium | reverse complement strand
TGGACAGCAATTTTATCCCAACCACGACGCTCATGGCGCCACAAGCTGCCAAACACTTTACAGTTTCGCCCAACCCGGCGCTTGGTTTTACTAACGTAGCATTGGAGAAAATCTCAGGCAACTATGCCTATCCGCTTGTATTGACGGTATCCGATATATTGGGCAAAACACTGAGACAAGAATTGGTTTTTGATAAAAAACACAAGCTTCTACAGGGTGATATCCCGGCGGGTGTGTGCATATTAAAATTGGAAGATCAAAAAGGGAATTTTGTTGCAGGCGGAAAAGTGGTGTGGATATTGAATTGATATACAGCACGTCATGCAACCTGCGAGCAATAAACTAGAGGCTAAAGGAGTATTGCACCCAATTTGAACAAACCTTCCGATTTGGCGTTCGCCCAAAAAAATTCTCTTTCATTATGAACTGCCCATCATGTAACACTACACTTGCCATGACCGAACGCAACGGTGTGGAAATAGATTACTGTCCTAATTGCCGTGGGGTCTGGCTCGACCGCGGTGAGCTGGATAAAATTCTCGAACGCACTGGCGAGCATTATTCAAACAAACAACATTGGGACGATGATCAAAACAAATACGGTGAATCCTGGAAGCGCTCCGACGACGATAAATACCGCCAACAGGGTGGGCAAGGGCATTATCCCCACAAAAAAAAGAAATCTTTCCTTTCCGATTTCCTGGACTTCGACTAAGCGGGGCTTGGGAAAATGACCCTCTGTGATGGATAATATCTACGTTTTTAATGGGCATATTTTCCCTTTTCCCCAGCGCACATTTGCACAAAATCCGGGCGGCCACCCGGCCCAAAACAAAACAGGTCGTCTCGATTTTTCGAGACGACCTGTTATATCTGCGATTCCCCTTCACAAGCGTATGTGGCAAGATGCACATGGAGCGAACGGTATGCTACTTGACATTTTTATATACTTTTGCTTCTATGTGTCCAACTAAACCACTACACTACCATGAAAAAATCAATCTCCCTCTTTGCCCTGCTGCTTTGTGCCAGCCTCCTCTCCGCACAAAAAATCGTCAACCACAGTTTTGAAAAATTTGACCCGGCCACGGGTTCACCCGCCGATTGGGGGCACGGCATTGGCCGTGGTTCAAGCACAAGCAGTTATCTGCTCACGGTTGATTCTTCAACCGCAATCGGAGGCCGATACAGTGCGCGTCTTGCCTCGCCAAAGGAAGGAGGGGAGTTTGGCGCATTTTCCCTGAGTTTCCCTGCTGATTTTGAAGGGAAGATCATTACTTTAAAAGGATTTGTAAAAACCGAAAACGTATCGGGATGGGCGGGCTTGTGGATGCGGCTTGACGGGGAGTCCGGCTCGGTCGGGTTTGACAATATGCAAGACCGCGCCATAAACGGCAGCAATGATTGGAAACAATACACCATTGACCTGGACTATAGCAAAGAAGCTCAAACTGTAGTAATTGGCGGCCTTATAGTCGGCAGTGGCACGGCTTGGTATGATGATATAGAGGTTTTGGTAGATGGAAAGCCGCTTTTGGAAGCGCCTGCCCGCATAATCAAAAAATCTCCTGCTGAATTAGATACGGCTTTTAACAGCGGCAGTATGGCAAGCTTGGGCGAATTGACCGAACAGCGCGTCGAAGACCTCGTGCTCTTGGGTAAAATATGGGGCTTTCTCAAGTACCATCATCCCAAAGTGGCTTCCGGCGATCTGAATTGGGATTTTGAGTTGTTCCGCTTTTTGCAACGCTATCCAACAGGTTTGAAATCCCGGCAACGCGATCAGTTATTGCTTGAATGGATCGAGTCGCTGGGGGCACTGCCCGAATGCCCGGCCTGCTCCCAAAAAATCAAAGGGAGTATTCACCTTACAGCCGACTTGAAATGGCTGGATGACCCTAAACTGAGCACTGCCTTGCGCAAGCAATT
>JACMMM010000499.1 GCA_014379065.1 Saprospiraceae bacterium | reverse complement strand
CGTTGACTTTTGACTTTTGACCGTTGACTTTTGACCATTGGCCGTTGACTAATAATACAAATCAATGGCCAGAGTCAAGCCAACGGTCAAAAGTCAAAAGCCAACGGCCAAAAGTCAACGGTCAACAGTCAAAAGCCAACGGCCAAAAGTCAACGGTCAACAGTCAAAAGTCAACGGTCAAAAGTCAACGGTCAACAGTCATGAAACCATTCAAAAAAATCCTCGGCATTTTCCGAAACCCTGCTGTGCGTCGGGAACTCGAATCGCTCGATCCAGCCACCGACCATCAGCGTATGGTACACCTCGGGCTTTGCTATGAATTCCCCTTCGACATGATACGCGCCAATGAGTTGGCCTTGTTCGCCACCTATGCCAGCGTGCCCATTTCTTCCCTGCTTGATCGAACAGGCGAATTCGCCAAACACGGCCAAAAACGCTACGACGACACGCGTTTCCTCATCACCAAATTTGCAGAAGATGGCTACGACGGGCCTTTCGGCCAGCGCGCCATTGCCCAGATGAACAAGATTCACGGCAACTTCCGAATCCCAAACGAAGATTTCATTTTCGTGCTCTCTACGCTCATATTTTATCCCATTGACTGGATGGAAAAATATAGTTGGCGCAAAATGACCAACCCGGAAAAACAAGCTCTATTCCTGTTCTACCGCGAAGTCGGGCTACGCATGGGGATGACGGATTTACCCGCCACGATGGAAGATTTGCGGGCGTTTGTGGCGGAATACGAAACTAAACACCTTGTGTTTGCGCAGAGCAACCGCAACATCGCCGATGCTACGATCAATATTTTCAAAGGCTGGTTCCCGCGCTTTTTGCGCCCGCTTATCGAACCAGCCGTGGTGGCATTGATTGACGAAAAACTGCGTGTTGCTTTTGGGTTTCCTAAGCCTTCGGCGGCAATGGTTTGGGTGGTGAATGTGGCTTTGAAGACCAGAAAACATTTCCTGCGTTGGGTGCCGGTAACGTTTATGCCGTATCCGAACTTGACGGATACGACGCGGTTTCGGACTTACCATTCGGAGGCGATTGTGATTGAAAATGTGAAGCCGACGGCGTTTCAAAACTAAAACCTTATAGGTTTCAGAGCTGCAGCAACTATATGCAGGTTGCCCACTAAATGCAGGTTCGACTTCGAGTCGAACCTCCATTTTCAGTGGTATTTCCCCAATTCTCCCTACGTTTGATCCATGATTCTCAACCAACACACTATTGCCCTTCGCGCCCAATGTGAAGACCTCGTGAAAGACCTCCAGCAACTTAGCCAGGAAATCGGCCACAAGGAACTGGCCGTCATGGTGGGTGAACTCCGCAACCGCATGTCAGAACCTTTCATGTTCGTCATTGTCGGAGAAGTGAAAGCGGGCAAAAGCAGTTTTGTCAACGCGCTTTTGGAATCGAAACGGGAAATTTGTGCCGTGGCGCCCCAACCCATGACCGACACGGTGCAGCAGATCTTATACGGCGAAAAAGAGGAGACGGTGATCGTGAACCCTTACCTGAAAAAGATTTTCCTGCCCATCGAAATCCTCCGCGACATCGCGGTGGTGGACACGCCCGGCACCAACAGCATTATCGAACGGCATCAGGAAATCACTGAGAATTTCATCCCCGCCAGCGACCTGGTCATCTTTGTTTTCGAGGCCAAAAACCCCTACCGACAATCGGCCTGGGATTTTTTCGACTTCATCCACAGCGATTGGCACAAGAAAATCATTTTCGTGCTCCAGCAAAAAGACCTGCTTTCTGAAGCTGATTTGGCCGTAAATGAGCGTGGATTGTATGATTTTGCCTTGAAAAAAGGCATGGGTGAGCCGGTTATTTACGCCACCAGCGCGAAGGCCGAACTCGAAGGCCGCTTCGACCAGAGCAATTTCTCGGGGGTGCGCGATTACATCCGCACCCATGTGACGGGCGGGCGCGGGGCCGCACTCAAACTGAAGAACAACCTCACTACCTCGCACCACATCCTCGAACGCCTGCGCACCGACCTCGACACCCGTGCCGAACAATTCCGAGAAGATACTGAATTTCGCAACGACATTAGCCAAACCCTTGACAATCAAGAGAAAAAATCCAATCACCACGCTTCGCTCCTGATCGAAAACCTTCTCAACGGTTATGACCGAATCACTCGCGGCATCGGTGAAGAACTTGCCGACGGGCTCTCATTCCCTTCCCTTTTGAAGCGTTCCTTCATGGGCCTTTTCAGCAAACAAGCCAGCATCACCGATTGGCTCAATGGCCTCGCCAAACAACTGGAGCTCCAACTCAATGCCGAGCTCCGCAATAAACTCAACGAGGGCGTGGTGGATCTCGCCGATTCGGTGCAACAAATGGCCAAGATGATTGACCTCAAAATCCGCGCCGCCAACACGGTGGTTAAGAGCGACTCCTACATTTTCGAGACCATTTCAGAAAAACGCGCCGCCGTAATGAAAGAACTTCAGGAAGCATTTGCCCGGTTCATGTCGCGTTCCGAAAGTTTCAACGACGGACGTTTGTTCCCCGAAAATGCCAGTGTTTCGCCCAGCATCGCCGCGGGGAGTGGGATGGCGGTCATCGGCCTCATTTTGGCGGGCGTAACCAAAATGGCTGTGTTCGACATCACGGGCGGAGTATTGACCGGCATCGGTGTCTTGTTCGCCGGATTCACGGCGCGGGCACAACGCAGTAAAATTGTGAAAGGTTATGATGAAGAGATTGCAACAGGCCGTACCCAGATGAATGAGGCACTGGAGGGCAAGTTGCGGGGTTATGTGCGCACGATAAAGGGTCGTATTGGAGACAATTTTGGAGAAATAGACGCGCTTTTGGCCAATGAAGAGACCCAAATAGCCCACTTCAATACCCAACATTTATCCCTTCGCCAAAGGCTAGAAGCACTGGACAATGCTCTGGAAATCAGTTGAATAAAAGGTGCAACGGTTTTTTATAGATTAGGGCTTTCAGTTTTCGCGGGCAATCACATTTCGATTAATTACTAAAATCATAGTATGCTAAAAAATCGAAAGTGGCGTTACATTTGCGTTATCATTGTGATAATATTCTTTTAATCCTATGCCAGAGGTTCATGCTTTCCTGATAGCTGGCATTTCGAAAACTCAACACTATGACGCGCCCAATGGGCAAAATAAAATGACTTTATCACGGCCCTGTGCCGACGATATAAAGATGTAATCGGTTTTTGGGATGTCCTCTTCCGCAGCAATGTGGAGGGGGATTTTTCTTTTTTGGGAAAACCACTTCAGCGTATTCAATATTTTTTAAAAACACAAGGAACTAAGGGGCACTAAGGGTTTCACTTCTAAAACCCCTCTTAGCCTTAGTGCCTCTTAGTTCCTTAGTGTTATTAAATTTGAACACGGTGCGCTCACTTGCTACGCATTCGAACAACGGGACAAATCATTTCCTCGAGGCTGATGCCGCCGTGCTGGAACGTGTTTTTGTAGTAGTTGTGGTAGTGGTTGTAGTTGTTCGGGTACAAGAAAAAGTAGTCCTCCTTTGCAAAAATGAAGGTGCTGCTGATATTGGGTCGCGGTAATCCTGCCTTTTGCGGGTCTTTAATGGCGAGCACATCGCGGGCTTCGTATTGGAGGTTGCGACCCACTTTGTAGCGGAGATTGGTGGTGGTTTCGCGGTCGCCGACCACCTTGGATGGGCTTTGTACGCGGATGGTTCCGTGGTCGGTGGTGACGAAGAGTTGCACGTCACGGCCTTCAAGTTTTCGCAAGGCCGTCCACAGCGGAGAGTGCAGGAACCACGAGCGCGTGAGTGAGCGGTATGCGCGTTCATCGCCGACGAGTTCTTTCAACACTTCCATCTCCGTGCGGGCGTGGGAAAGCATGTCAATAAAATTGTAGACGATGACCGTCAGGTCATTGTTCAAGCAATTCAGGATGTTGTCGTTCAGGTCTTTGCCGTGGTTTACGTTGGTAACTTTGATATAGTCCCACTTGATAGGCTTGCGGAAGGCGCGTTCGATTTGTTTGCCCAAAAAGAAATCCTCGAACAGGTTTTTACCGCCCTCGTCCGAGTCGTTTTTCCATTTGTCGGGGAAGTTCTTTTCGATGTCGGAAGGCATCATGCCCGCGAAAATGGAGTTGCGACTGTACTGGGTAGCCGTGGGCAAAATGCTAAAGAAGTAGCCTTCTTGCTCGGTTCGAAACAGCTCGTTCAAAATGGGCTCGATGGTTTTCCACTGGTCGTAGCGAAGATTGTCGAGCAGGAGCATGATGGTCGGTGTTCCGTTTCCGACATGTGGCAAAATATGCTTGCGCATCATGGAGTGCGACATTACAGGGCCGACTTCTTTGGTCTTGTCCACCCAGTCAAAGTAGTTTTTCACCACAAACTTGGAGAACTCTGTATTGGCCTGCTCTTTTTGTTGGGAGAGGATTTCGCTCACACCCGTGGCCTCGTTGGCATCCACACGCATTTCCCAGTTCACGATCTTTTTATAGGCATCTACCCACTCGGTTTGGTTGAGGCCTCCGGTGATTTCCATGAAGATTTCGCGGAATTCCTGCTGATAGTTTTGCGCGGTTTTTTCGCTCACCAACCGCTTGTTGTCCAAGATTTTCTTGAGCGTCAGGAGGATTTGGTTTGGGTTGACAGGCTTGATGAGGTAGTCGGAAATTTGCCCGCCAATGGCATCTTCCATGACGTGCTCTGCCTCATTTTTGGTAATCATCACCACGGGCACGTTGCGGTTACGCGCCTTGATTTTCATCAAAACCTCCAATCCGGTAAGCCCGGGCATACTTTCGTCGAGGAACACCACGTCAATGTCGGAGGCTTGTTCGTTATATATCTCCACGGCGTCGTGACCATTCGTGGCGGTAACTACTTCGTAGCCTTTGTTTTGAAGGAACATCAGGTGTGGCTTGAGGAGATCAATCTCGTCGTCGGCCCAGAGGATTTTGGTCATATCTTGTTTAGGTGATTAGTAGGGTGGTGATTGGTAGAGTGGTGATTGGTTGATTGGGGCAAATCGCTCAAACGCCGCATAGGCATTTGGGTTGTGCGCTTTTGAAAAAAGTCGGGCAAATGTCTAAAATTCAAATGAGGTAACGTAATTGTTCTGTCCGGTTGCTGTCAGTTTACCTAATAAGGTTTCCCTTTCAGAAAAAATGCCAGAAACTTTGATCCAATATTTTCTTCTTCTGATTCAATCAAATTATGACACTAACTACTTCCGGGCTTTTAAAAACAGCCTCGCTTTCTCTTTTATTTACGCTTCTTTCCTTGCAGGCCCAATCCCAAAAAGACACCGAATTTTGGTTTGTGGCCCCCGAAATTTCACAGAACTTCGCCAGCGGTTTTGACAACCCGGTCGCATTCAGGTTCTCCACTTATGGCGCGCCTGCTGTCGTAAATATTTCACAACCCGCAAATCCTGCGTTTCCAGTTCAAACACTAAACATTGCCCCTAATTCAAGTGGGGTATTACAACTTCCTCCTTTATTTCAATTTGTAGAGAACACGCCCCCTAATTTGGTGCTGAACAAGGGGTTTCTCATCGAGTCTACCAGCCCCATCACGGCCTATTATGAGGTGATTGGGACCTCGCCCAATAATCCCGAGATATTTTCCTTAAAAGGGAAAAACGCGCTTGGAACTACGTTTTACACCCCCTTCCAGAATGTAACGGATAATTCTTCGGGTTATACTCCATTGCCCCATGCTGCTTTTGACATCGTTGCAACGGAGGACAATACTTTGATAACCATCACGCCGACCAGAGCTATTGTGGGCCACGCTGCGAATGTTCCATTCAACATAACCCTGAATCGAGGGCAAACATACTCTGGGGAAGCCCAGGGCCAGTTGGCAGCGCAACACCCCACGGGTTCTAAAATTGTGTCTAACAAGCCTATTGCAGTCACTATAAAAGACGATTTATTGGAAGGAGCGCCTTTGTATGGCGGTTTTTGCCGCGACCTGATGGGCGACCAAATAGTGCCAATTGAAAAACTCGGCACGCGCTACGTTGTTCAAAAAGGCTTGCTGAGTGGCGATGAATATGCCTTTGTAGTGGCCACTCAGGGAGGCACTCAAGTGAAATTAGATGGCGTTGCGGCCGGCGTTATCAACACGGGGCAGCAGATCAATCTTAGTTTTACAAATGGGCCCCATTTCATCGAATCCTCTGCGCCAGTTTATGTACTTCAAATGACCGGCAACAACTGCGAATTAGCGGGCGAAATCTTACCTGCGCTTGATTGCAGCGGGTCTAATTCCGTTCGCTTTGTTCGCTCGACGGATGAGCCGTTTTACCTCTTTTTAACAACTAGAAATGGATTTGAAGATGGCTTCCTGCTGAATGGAAATGTGGGATTGATACAAGCAAGCAGCTTTCAAGTAGTGCCTGGCTCCAGTGGTGAGTTTGTTGCAGCAGTCATTG
>JACMMM010000498.1 GCA_014379065.1 Saprospiraceae bacterium | reverse complement strand
GTTGGAGGTCACGTTCAAGTCCGAACAGCAGTTGAAAGGCTTCCAGTTCACAATGCTGCTCCATGGTCTTGAAGTGGTGGGCGTACGGGAATCTGATAACGTGACGGCTGGCAACTTCGGCCTGGTGTTCGACAACATGGCAACGGTTTCGATTGACTACGCCGATGGCGTGGCAGGTGGCGCACAGGCGTTCACGCTTCGTTTCAGGGCGAACAAGTCTGGCAAGTTGAGCGAGATGCTTAGTGTTTCTGGATCAATCACTCGAGCAGAGGCTTATCCCGCCTCCGCCGAGGCTATGGCGGGGAAACAAGGACGCCTTGCGGTGGCTTTCCGGTTTAGGTCGGCGACAGGGCTGACAATCAACAGCCTCGGATTTGAATTGTACCAGAACCAACCCAACCCGTTTGCGAACAAGACGAACATAGGCTTCTACTTGCCGCAAGCAGCGGAAGCTACCTTGTCAGTTTTCGATGAATCGGGTAGGGTAGTGTGGCAACAGAAAGGCCAGTTTGCAAAAGGGGAGAACTGCATTCAATTAGATGCAGGGCTTGTCATACCGCAGGGAACTGGCGTACTGTACTACAAACTGCAAACGGCCACGGACAGTGCGACGAAGAAGATGATACAGATGCGGTAGGGGCTCGGAGATTCGTGTGCAAACCTCGTAGGTCTTCAAAGACCTACGAGGTTTTGCTGCGGGTTGCTTCCTCCGCTAACTACAAACAAAAAAAACGCATTTCAAGCGATAACCCCAACGGGCTAACTACCTTTATCTCACTTTTTATCCATTTTAATCCCGCTCCCAACCCGATTTTCCCATTCCTAATTTTTTTCGATAATCCACGATTTCCCTTTTTCCGGCGATGTCGGAAAAGTATTCTCTCATTGGCATTTGGGTATCACAGGATTCCATCTTTGTTCCCCTGGTGCTTTTACGGTGGTTAAGCTAAGATTATCTTTTGATAAAGACCTATAAGGTTTTAAAACCTTATAGGTCTCGTCGCAATGAAACCTTGCCACCCCACCGTAATAAAAAACCATTTCTCTCATGAAAAGTCTCTACAAAACCCTCCCCCTTCTTTTCATCCTTTTCTTTTCTTTACCCGCCGTAGCCCTCGAATATTATTGGGTGGGCGGCTCTGGTATGTGGAGCGACCATAACAACCACTGGGCCAAAACTTCTGGCGGCGCGGTCTTTCACGACCAAGTGCCGACTTCGATGGACAATGTGCATTTCGATGCCAATTCCTTTCCTGTTCCGGGCGGCACGGTGACGATTGACCAGACCATCATCTATTGCATGGATATGGACTGGACGGGTGCTACGGGGACACCGGTGCTGACGGGGCCGGGGGATAAGATGGTGTTTATCTATGGGTCAATGACGCTGATTGCGGATATGCAATGGGATGTGCAGGGGCAGGTGCATTTCTTGGCGTTTCAGCTGGGGAAGGAAATAACACTTGCTGGCCATTCTATCATCTCAGAGGTATATTTTGAGGGGCTTGGCGGGGAGTGGATTTTACAGGACGAGTTTCGGGCTTTGCAGAACGTGGTGCATTTCAACGGGGTGCTGCGGAGCAACGATCAGACGCTTCGGGTTCGTGGTCACTGGAACCCGAGTTGG
>JACMMM010000497.1 GCA_014379065.1 Saprospiraceae bacterium | reverse complement strand
GTTGGAGGTCACGTTCAAGTCCGAACAGCAGTTGAAAGGCTTCCAGTTCACAATGCTGCTCCATGGTCTTGAAGTGGTGGGCGTACGGGAATCTGATAACGTGACGGCTGGCAACTTCGGCCTGGTGTTCGACAACATGGCGACGGTCTCGATTGACTACGCCGATGGCGTGGCAGGTGGCGCACAGGCGTTCACGCTCCGTTTCAGGGCCACGAAGTCGGGCAAGTTGAGCGAGATGTTGGGGGTTTCTGGGTCAATCACCCGAGCAGAAGCGTATGGTGATCAAGGTCGCCTAGGCGTGGCATTCCGTTTCAGGTCTTCTACCGGGATGACAACGAACGGCCTTGGCTTCGAGCTGTACCAGAACCAGCCCAATCCGTTTGCGAACAAGACGAACATAGGCTTCTACTTGCCGCAAGCAGCAGAAGCTATCTTGTCAGTCTTCGATGAAACGGGTAGGGTAGTGTGGCAGCAGAAAGGCCAGTTTGCAAAAGGGGAGAACTGCATTCAGATAGACGCAGGGCTTGTCATCCATCAGGGAACTGGTGTGCTGTACTACAAACTGGAAACGGCCACGGATAGTGCGACGAAGAAGATGATTCAGATGAGGTAGGGATGCTCGTTTGAGTTGAGAACTCATCCCAAGCTTTGTCATCCCCTCCAAATCGGGGCAGGGTTTGACGAAACCCTGCCCCGATTTGGAGGGGATGACAAGGCTTGGTTGCTCGGGGTGACAAAGGAGATTCGAGTCAGCTCTGAAAAAACGAATTACAACAGCCCCGGCATGTTTCAACGTCGCTGGGGCTGTTGCTGTACCGGCGGCTTTAGCCGCAGGAATACTGCAAAACATACCATCTTTCTATATTTGCCCCCAAGCAAGTTATCCTCAACTCTCAACCCTCAACCCTCAACCCCCTCAACCCCCTCAACCTCTCACCATGACCTATCTCATCAAATTCAAAAAATGGCTGAGCGAACCGGTTAACGGGTATATCATAGGCTTGTTTCGCGTCCTTTATGGCCTATTTATGGCGTACGAGGTGGCGAATTACCTTTTTACAGGCATGGTGAATGCGTTTTTTGTATCGCCGAAACTTAATTTCCCTTATGAGGGCCTTGAGTGGATCAAACCTTTGCCAGCCCCTGCATTGAATTTACTGCTTTTTGCCATGCTGGCCTGTGCGTTCCTGATTATGTTCGGTGTTTTTATGAAATGGGCCGCACGGTTATTTGCCGTAATTTACCTCTATATATTTTTATTGGATAAAAGCCTTTACAACAACCACATATACCTTTTTATACTGCTCGCCATCCTGTTAAGCTTTACCAATGCCGACCAGTTTTTGTCCCTCCGCAAACGCAAACTACCCGGCATTACCGTGCCCAGATGGCAACAGTTCATCCTCGCCGCACAAGTAATGTGCGTTTATTTTTTCGCTAGCTTTATCAAAATGCGTACAGATTGGTGGGTGCTGAAACAGCCTGTCAGAATGATCAGCGAAGCGATGCCCGCCCATGGTTTTTTAGCCTCCTTCTATAAATCCGAACTGGGGATCAATACAATGGTGTACCTCGGGTTCTCCCTTGATTTTTTTGCGCCCCTGTTGTTGTGGTATAAGCCGCTGCGCAAATGGGCCATCATTCCTTTTGCGCTATTTCATTATTCCAATTCCAAGATATTTGGGGATATAGGCATCTTCCCCTTCATCATGATGAGCGCGCTCATCTTGTATTGTGAAATGGAGGAGATACCCTTACTGCGCAGATGGTTTCCCAAATTAACGCAAAAAAACACGGCATTGGCCCAACCGATAGTCGGTAAGTTGACGCTTGGATTTTTGATTGTCTATTTTACGTTTCAACTGCTGTTTCCTTTGCGCGGCTTGTTCCTGCCCAATGATCTGGACTATACCACCATAGGAAATCGTTTTTCCTGGCGGGTTAAGGCAGATTCGCGGACAGTTTCGGAGTTCAAGGTAATATTGAAAGACCCCGCTAGTGGCGAAGAAGGTGAAATCAACTACCGGGGTATGGTCAACAACGTGCAAATTCAATCCATGCTTTATGATCCGAGGATGATCAGGACTTTTGCGCAGTGGCTACACGAACAGGGTGCAAAAAACGGACTGCCCAATGCGGAGATTTATGCTAAAATCAAATTCAGCCTGAATGGAAGGCCGCCGCAGTATTTTGTGAATCCAGAGGTGGATATGGTCAAAGTGGTTTACAGCCCGTTCCAAAAATTAAATTGGGTGATGCCCCTTGAAAAATAACCCTCTGGTTTCGCCTCAGAGCATTACAGCAAGAAAAAATTGACGAAGTGTCTGCTCCCTTTCAAAAAAAAGTGAGCACTATTTCAAATCGTTTTTACTTTCGCGCAGATTTAATCCATAATCCATCGTCTCATGAAAAAGTGCCGGTAGGCATTGATCCGTATTAGCACCTAAGAATTTACGCCGCCTCCTCCCTTTTTCATTTTAGTTTTCCAATACTGATTGCTTTCATCGCGCCTGACAAGTGGCGGATGAGGGTATTTTGCATTCTGATAGTTTCCAAAAAGGGACGCGGAATGCCTTCGCTGGTTTGAAAGTCAATTTTTTATCCGTACTGGATTATACTCAATATTAACTTTTCGCTCATGAAAAACGCCTACAACTTTCAGGTGCATTTCCCCTCCTGGCTCAAAGCGCTTACGGTGCTACCTTTCAAAAATAACCGATGGTGTGCTGTTTGGATGGTATGCTGCCTGCCCCTGATGGTGCAAGCATCTCCCGACTTCAGCATTTTTTATAATGGCACCAGCATCCAGCTGAGCGACCAAATGGGGGGTAATGATGTGATTTCCGTCACCGAAGTTGCAGGCAGTATTCGATTCGATGTTCCCGGGCGCACCTATGCCATCAATGGAGGGCTAACACTGCCTTTCCCCGTCAGCATTACCTTAGCAGGAGCTAATACGATTGTCGTTTTTGCCGGGGAAGGGAATGACGTGGTGAACATAGGCGCATTCACTACGGTGCTGCCCAACTTTAGCGTCAATGGTGCAGAGGGAGATGATGTGATAAACTTTAACGGAGACATCAATTTTTTGGCAAATGCCAATCTGGATGCCAACCTTCAGGACGACGCGAACAGCATCGGTGTGGATAAAATCGTGGTTGGCGTCGGCGTGAATCTCCGCTTGGCGGGCACAGGCAATGCAATGCTCAAAGCCAGTCAAAGTATTGTAGTCCTTACCGGTGGCAGTGTCGAAACCGACGACGGCAACCTTACCGTAGAAGCCAACCAGCAAGCCGCGCCTTCCGCAGGCAACTTCAGAGGTGTAGATATGACCAGTGGCCTCCTGGATGTCGCGGGCGACGGCTACTTAACTGTCAAAGGAAGGGGCGGCAATAATATCGCTGGTTTTCAACACGGCGTA
The DNA here is from genome assembly GCA_014379065.1 of Saprospiraceae bacterium. Lineage (GTDB taxonomy): Bacteria > Bacteroidota > Bacteroidia > Chitinophagales > Saprospiraceae > M3007. Next base: position 174 of record JACMMM010000497.1, on the reverse strand, counting down.
TCGCTGGCATTAACAAGTAAAATATCAGGGGGCGATATCAACGCTGTGAATGTGCAAGGTTGGGGAGGCGCGAACACCGGTATCCGCAACTATGGGGTGGTTGTGGAAACCAATTCTGAGATCAGCTCCTCAGGCGCCTCAATTACCGTTATCGGCAATGGCAACGGTACGGGC
>JACMMM010000496.1 GCA_014379065.1 Saprospiraceae bacterium | reverse complement strand
TCGACACAGTGCATAACGTGAATGCCCTTGACTATACACCTGATCAATTGGATGTGTGGGCGCCTGTTGAACCAAACCGGGAAGTTTGGGGCAAGCTCGATAACCAGCAATGCTTTGTGGTTGAATTTCAAAAAATGTTGGTAGCTTTTGCCAGCCTGTCGCAGGAAGGATTGGTGGATTTCCTCTATGTTCACAAAGATTTTCAGGGGCGGGGGATTGCTACTACTTTGCTCAAACAGTTGGAACGGTTCGCACGGAAAAAAGGCATGCCAATTTTAGTCGCTGAAGTCAGTATTACGGCACGCGGCTTTTTTGAAAAGATCGGCTTTCGGGTACTTTCTGAAAATCGAAAAGTGGTCTTTGGGCTGGAATTTCGCAATTTCATAATGGAGAAAACGTTGCGACAAGTTGCCACAAACAACACGTAAACTTAGCTCGCCCTTAATTTTCGCCCCGCTACATTTGCCTGAAAATCAAGGTAAAATGACAAAAACTACACCCATCCGGCTTGTCATGTTCGATATGGCAGGCACGACCGTGCGCGACAACGATGAAGTATTAATGTGCTTTTCGCAGGCGTGTCGGCAAGAAGGCCTAAGCGCCAATGATAAGCGACTCAACGCGCTCATGGGCGTTTCAAAATTGGAGGTATTCCAACGGCTTTGGCGCGAAGAACTTGGCGAGTTTGCCCCTTTGAAAATCATTGCTGAAAAATCCAGAGACTCGTTCCAGACCTTTCGAGGTATCCTCGAACACTATTACTCCAGTCACTCCGTAGAGCCGACTGGTGGTGCGCTCGAAGTGTTTGAATGGCTGCGCAAACGGGACATAAAAATCGCGCTCAACACGGGATTCTATCGCATGGTTACCAATATCATTCTCGACAAATTGGGCTGGTCGGCTGGCCTGAATGCAGCGTACATTGGGGGAGTTGGCTCCATCATAGATTTCTCCATTGCCAGCGACGAAGTGCCGCAAGGACGTCCAGCGCCGTACATGATAGAGCGGGCAATGAAAGCTTTTTCTATTGAAAACCCGAATCAAGTAGTCAAAATTGGGGATACCCCCGTAGATTTGGGAGAAGGCCGAAATGCGGGATGCATCGCTTCGCTAGCGGTTGTCAACGGCACGCACAGCCGGGAGGAGTTGGAAGTTTTTGATAATGATGGATTGCTCGGCTCTATTATTGAATTGCCAGAATGGTTGGAAACGCGAGGTTTAGTTAAGAATCCTTAAGACAGATAAACCAACGATGATCTTTGTTCACTTTTACACAACAATGTATGCGCACCCTCCTTGTCATCCTCTTTTTCCTTATTTTTATTGTCGCCCTGCTTGCCCAAGATCCCGGCATACAATCCGATAGAGCCCGATCCATGCTTTTGCCCACAGGTTGGTCGCTCACGCCCGCAGGCAACTCGCTCCCGTTGGGCGATTTACCCTTGAACATCGCCGTTTCACCCAACAGAAAATACCTCGCCGTCACCAACAACGGTCAGGGTAAAAACTCTCTGCAACTCATTGATGCGAAAAAAGGGAAGTTGCTCCAGTCGTTTGAAATTCCCATCGCCTGGCTTGGAATCGCTTTTGGAGAAGATTCTAAAACGCTTTACATATCTGGCGGCAACAGCAATTCCATTTTGAGATATTCCATTGAAAAAAAACAACTGGTGTTGCGCGACACCCTGAGCTTAGGTGACCCTTGGCCGAATCGCATCTCACCCGGTGGATTATGTGTGGACGATCAACGCGGCTTGTTATACGTGGTTACCAAAGAAAACCACAGCCTTTATGTAGTGGACACTCGCACAAAAGCCGTCTTATTCCGAGATTCCATAGGCAAGGAGCTCTATACCTGTGCCCTTTCGCCTGACCGGCACCAATTATACCTGACGCATTGGGGCGGCAACGAATTGGTGGTTTGGAATACCGATACCCGCAAAATAAAAACTCGAATACTAGTTGGAGATAGCCCTAACGACCTGATAATCAATAAAAAAGGAACGCTGGCCTATGTGGCTTGCGCCGATGACAACTCGGTAAGTGTGGTAGATTTGTTGCAGCAAAAAGTGGTAGAAACACTGAGTGCTACCCTATTCCCAGATGCGCCCACGGGCTCCACCACCAACAGCGTGGCCCTTTCGCCAGACGAAGAAACACTTTACATTGCCAATGCAGACAACAACTGCCTTGCAGTGTTTGATGTGTCAATTCCGCAGCAAAGCCGTTCGCTGGGTTTCATTCCTACAGGTTGGTATCCGACCTGTGTGCGCAGCGTTGGAAAAATACTATTTGTGGCCAATGGAAAAGGCTTTTCTTCTTTTCCCAACCCACAGGGCCCCAACCCGATTGGCAAAAAAAACAAAACCGAATATCAGAAAGGTGAATCGGAGGACAATCAATACATTGGATCTTTGATGAAAGGCAGTTTGAGCATGATCATGGCCCCTGGCCAGGTCATGATGCAACACTATACACGGAGGGTTTACAAAAACACTCCGTACACCAAAGAGCGTGAAAAAATGGCTGAAGGCGAACCCGGCAACCCCATTCCACAACGGGTGGGCGATCCTTCACCCATCAAGTACGTCTTTTACATCATCAAAGAAAACCGCACGTACGATCAAGTGCTGGGCGATATGCCAGAAGGTAATGGCGACAGCTCACTTTGCCTTTTCCCTGAAAAAATTACCCCCAACCATCATGCACTCGCCCGGGAATTTGTGCTGCTCGACAATTTTTATGTCAGCGCCGAAGTCAGCGCAGACGGGCATAACTGGAGCACGGCGGCCTACGCCAATGATTTTACAGAAAAAACCTGGGTGACAAGTTACGGGGGCCGGGGCGGTGAATATGTGTACGAGGGCCAAAACCCCACCGCATGGCCCAAAGACGGTTTTATCTGGGATCATTGTAAAAGGTTGGGGATTACTTACCGTACCTACGGCGAATTTGCAGACGACTTCAAGGCCAATATCCCCGCTTTGGAAGGGCATTTTTGCCCATATTTCACTTCTTGGGATACCAAGGTGAAAGACACTACCCGGGTATCACAGTGGAAACGCGAATTCGATTCTCTTGTAATTGCTGGGGCATTGCCGCACCTGAATACATTGAGACTCATCAATGACCATACCGACGGATTGAGCACAGGTGCTTATACACCTTTTGCCCACGTTGCCGACAACGACCTTGCATTGGGCCTGTTTATCGAACACCTTTCTAAAAGCCCGGTTTGGAAAGAATCTGCTGTGTTTGTCCTCGAAGACGATGCACAAGACGGCGCCGATCATGTGGACGCGCATCGCTCGATTGCTTATGTGGTTAGCCCGTACACCAAGCGCAACTACTTGGATCACACCCTGTATTCCACCAATTCAATGTTGCGCACTATGGAACTTATCCTCGGCATGCCACCCATGAGCCAGCACGACGCAGGAGCTACCCCGATGTGGCGCTGTTTTTCAAAAACTGCCAACTTAGCGCCTTATAAAGCACTCATTCCCACAGTCAACCTCGACGACCGAAATGCTGCGGTGGACAGCGATCTTCAGCGCCGTTCTGACGCTTTCGATCTCACAAGAGAAGATCGTGTGCCGGATTTGGAATTCAACCAAGTGCTGTGGAAAATCATCAAGGGCGAAGACGCAGAAATGCCCGCGCCGAAGCGGGGGGCATTTTTGCGATATACCAAAGAGGAGGACTAACAGTACATATCGTACGCTGCCCGAAGATTGTCCGCAATGATTTGCGCCGAACGGCCCTCTATATGGCGACGTTCGAGGAAGTGTACCAATTTGCCGTCTTTGAACAGGGCAATACTGGGCGAAGAGGGCGGATATGGCGCCAGGAATTCGCGGGCTTTTGCTACTGCTTCGGTATCAACGCCTGCAAAAACGGTGTAAAGTTTGGCAGGGTGCTTTTCATTCTGGATCGAAAGTTTTGCCCCCGGGCGGGCCATTGCAGCTGCGCAACCGCAAACGCTGTTAACGACTAACAAGGCCGTACCTTCTTGATTTTCAAGGGTTTGTTCTACTGCATCGGGCGTGCTGAGCGATTCAAAACCAAAATCGGTCAAATCTTGTGCCATGGGGGTGGTGAGTGCTATTGGGTACATCATGTGAGAGACGTGAGAGGGTGAGAGACGTGTGAGGTGTGAGGATCTTGAGCGTTTTTAAAGTGCAAAAGTAATTTGCCAAGCAAAACAGCAATTGAAAATGTTTGTTCGCGTTTGCAGAAGTGACACTTTTTAAAAAAGTGTCACTTCTAGGGTTTCCATTCAAAAAACACGAACCCGTTTTTTCTGCCAATCTCCTTGATTTGCGGAAATTCAGGCAATGGATTCAAGCGATTGATTTTTGCCACAAAGTAAGTCGGCTTAATGGGTTTGTTGTAGTAAAGTCCTGGAAGGTCGTCTACTGTTTTATCAGGGCCAGGATCTTGTTTGTTGGCGTAAAAAAGATGCGCGTAGCTTTTGAAGCCCACGGGTTTGATGATGCAATCTTCGCCAGATTTGCTTTCATAAAACTCGATGGCGGCACGTTGGGTATAACCCTCGATGTTGCTAACAACAAAAAGCAGCGTCCCGCCTACAAAAATCGCCCCGCCCGCAAATACCATTTGTGCAGTTTTCCAAGCTCGTCCTTTTATCCAAAAATATGCCCCGGCCACACTGGCCAGCGCCAGTACAAGGCCCGGAATCCCTTGCCAGAGTTCCCACTGCACGTCCGCATCCAGATTTGCCAATGCAAAAGGGTCGGAAGCAAAAAGTGGTCTTATCAAGTCGAGGTTTTGCCCTAAAAACGGGAGCGCGGCTACGGCGAGACCAAGCACTACGCCAATCGTCGGGAGCAAAAATGTTGTGACCTTGGGAAGCACACTCCATTTGATGGCACGCCACAAAGTGACTGAACCTAAATAAGTTAGGGGGAAATAACACAGTGAAGAATAGTGTAAGATTTTGGTCTTAACCAAGCTGAACAAAATCAGCACCACCCAAAAAAGCAGCTGCATCCAAGTCGCAAAATCGCAGCGCATACAAGAGTTCAACGTGCTGGTTTCCAATGCCTCATCTTCGCATTCCTTATCGCCCCAAAGGTTGGGGATGGCAAAAACTGAAGCCGGAAAACAACCCAGCAACAATACCACAAAATGGTATCCTAAAAAGCCACCGTGGCCGGCATCTTCCGTGCTGAAAAGTCGGACTTGATAGGCCAAAAATTCCTGCACAAACCAAGGGCCGTGCATCCAAACTTCCACCCCAAACCACAGCAAGGCAGCAACAGCAGCTGCCAACGAAAAATACATCAAATGAAGCCAATAGCCCTTGCCTTTGAAGCGGTATTTTGCCCAATAGAGCACGAGCACGAGCATTACAATGAGATAAGCCGTGGGGCCCTTGGTCAGAATCGCCAGTCCAACCAAGAAGCCTCCGCCCAACAAATGCCGATAACGCACCCAAAACGACTGGGATTTTTGATGCTTGAAAAATCGCCAACGAAACTCGATGAATCCGAACAATCCCGTGAAAATGAAGAAATTGAACCAAGGGTCAATGATTCCACTGCGGAAATAAAGGTGCGGCAGCAAGCTTCCAAGCCATGCCAAAGCCCAGAGCCAACCGAACATCCGGTCGTGCAGTCGGTTGCCAATGTGAAAAACGAGGAGGAGGGTGGCCCAACCACATAGCGCGTTGGGCAAACGGGCGGCGAATTCATTGATACCAAACACTTTCATCGAAAGCGCCTGCATCCAAAGGAAAAGGGGGGGCTTCTCCCAAAAAGCCTCGAAATCAATCTGCGGGCGCATCCAATCCCTGGTTTGAACCATCTCCCGGGCACATTCTGCGAAGTTGATCTCGTCCCAGTCAAAGAGGTGTACGCTTCCCAAAAATGGGAAGAAAAACAACAGAGCGAGACCGCTCAGCAGAAGGTAGTCGCGCCGCATAGGGGGAGAAAACAACGAAGTTGGGGATTTGTTGATCGGTGGATTTGGTTATTCGTTGATGTTGACTTGTTTATTTGGGGATTTGGTTATTTGAGGATTCGGGTAGCCCCACTAAGCGGCTCAAATCCCCGAATCACCAAATAACCAAATAACCAAATCCTCAAATAACCCCTCCCACCTATTCCAGAAT
>JACMMM010000495.1 GCA_014379065.1 Saprospiraceae bacterium | reverse complement strand
AATATCCAAGGGAATATCCAATATCCAACAAGGAATTTCCAATGTCCAAGTAGGCGTTGGGCTCAGTCACTCACATTGACATCTCGGCAATGAATATCAAAAAATCCCAAGCGCGGAGCTTACTTGGACATTGGAAATTCCTTGTTGGATATTGGATATTTTATAGGCCCAATTTCTCCATTAGCCACTCCCGCTCTGCCACTTGTTTTTCGGCAGCAAGCTCTTTCCAGAGAGACACTTTGGCCACTTCATCATTCGGTACAAGTTTGATTAGCCGGAGCATGAAGCGCACAAAATTCAGGTTGAGCGCTTGGTGATAGCCCAGGTTTTTCTGGCGATTGAGGAATGTCCCAAAACTCTGTAAAAGTGATTCGAGCGCATCTTGTTCTCCTAGTTCGTAGTAACTGCGCACCAGCATCCGGCGGGCATGAAGGTTGTTGAGTGGGTCTTCCAGATCCACTTGTTGTAGCAGGGGCATGGCCTGAGCATAGTCGGCCTTTTGAAAATAAAGAAAGGCACGGTTGTAGCGATAGGTATTGTCCCGTTCGTGAGGGTGGAGCGCGCTGCGCTGCTGTTCGATGAACTGTTCCGTCCAATCGTGTTCGCCCAATGCCGCCCCGATGCGAATGATATTCTTGAAGGTAAAACTCGACAGAAAACCATTCTCTGTCAGGAAGTTGCGTTCCAGCGCGGCTCGATACACATCAAATGCCTCGCGGATGTAGAGCTTTTTGCCGGCGTTCATTCGGCGTATACAGCCGTTGATGGCCATCAGGTATAGCCCGCGCATTTCCTCTTGTCCAAAACGCCCTTCATGTTGGGCAAGCAAGTGTTTCAATTGCTCGAAAGGGAGCTCTTCCTCTGGCGATTGCAACATCCGGTAGGCGTGGTAATAGACCGCCACCGCAGGGGTTTCAAGCATGGGCCCTTGCTCTACTACGCCGAGAATGGCGCTCAATAATTGCATGTGGTACGTTTGGCCCGCTACAGCCTGGTGCATGAGTGCCGAACAAGCGTGGCGCAGCATTTCCGACACATAAAAAGTGGTCAGCTCGTCGGGCAATGGTTGGAGATTGAGGTTTACAGAGCGTTCGCGCCGGGCCTTGTGCTCTAGCTTTTCCTGGTGAAGTTGGTATTGGTGGAAGTGATGCTGGGCGTCTCGTACATTGCGTCGTTCGCCGTGGGTAGCCGCCTTATCAAGGGCTTTGTTGAAGAGTTTGTCCATGCCCCGGTTGCGTAGGGCCCGTACAATGGTTTGTTGGCATTCGGCTTTGTCGGACTGCCATTCTATCAATCCAAGGTATTGGCGCAAAGCCTCCAGGGCGTATGACATGGCAAGACGCAAGCGGCTATTGTCATAAATTTCATCCGGGAAAGCGGCTTCGAACAATCTTTCGGCGGCTAATGTCATTTGGGCGGTCTTTCCAATATTGGCTGCCAGATGTTCAGATAAACGTAGCACTTCAGGGCGCCGATTGAAGAGCGGACAGCGCACGAATTCCACGAAAGCACTGCGCTCTTTGGCCGAAAGTTGCTGGAATGCACGAATGAGAAGCGATGTGGTCATGTTTTTTGTTTACCCGCCATAGCCAAAGCGAAGGAGGGGGGTGATGCGTTGAGCCAGCGTTTGAGAAATAATTTTCAACAAATATCAATTTAATATCCTGAATATCAAGTTTTTAATATAAAATTATTTCTACATTGCTTGTTTTTTGTATTTGGTGGAGGGGGCTGTGTTCCTGAGATTTGCACCATGAATTTCATCTAAAATTCTTTTGACTTATGAAAAGGCATCTACTCGCTATAATCTTGCTTGGTTCACAGCTGGTGCTTCGCGCCCAAAACGGGTTTTGGGAGGAGGCGAAGGGGCCGTATGGAGGAAATGTGGCCGTTGTTCAGACCTACACAAATGTGGTCTATGCACTGCACGAATATTCCGTCCACCGTTCCGACGATTACGGGGAGCATTGGGAAAGGGTTTTTGTAACAGAAGTAGATTCGACGGATTATGGCGAGGAAGAACTAGTGATCGGGGCATCTGGCAACTTTTATAAGATCGTTGCATATTTTGACGGGAGCAGCAGTATCGTTCGAAAACTATTCATCTCAAACAATGACGGGCAAACCTGGACGCTGAAAAATGACGCGCTCCCTGTCTATAGAGTTTTTGAGGCACCATCCGGCGCATTGATTGGATTGGATCATATAAATGACCGGATATACAGGTCAGTTAATAATGGGGCAAGCTGGCAACTTGTCCATTCATCATTTTTTCTGACCGCACTTTCTTCTGGCAATATTAATATGACACCGAATGGGCGAATCTTAATTTCGCCAATTTCGGGCGACAAGTTTGTTTATTCCGAAAACAATGGAGCATCCTGGACGGAAGGCACACCCCCTTTTTTCTATTCCAACACCTTTTTGGCTTCTTCGGGTACTTTGCTTGCCGTCAATGAGTTTGGGTCAAACCAATCGGATTTATATCGTTCCGCAGATTGGGGTGCTTCTTGGGATACCATTCATTTCAATCTGGGGCCGAATGAAAACCTCAATAATATCGTCAACCTGAACAATGGGAAAATTCTCCTTTCTTCGAGCAGCAAGTTATTTGCCTCTGACGATGATGGACTAACTTGGAATCCCTTGTCTCTCAGTGCTGAGCATATACCCGGCTTCGTTATCCAATTCCCATTGTCCAATGGCGATCTCTTAGGCAATAACAGAGAGACACTAGTCCGTTCGTCAGACGAAGGGGAAAATTGGTCTTTTTCCGCTTTCGGTATGCAAAATGCCAGTGTTACTGGCTTGGAAATACCCAATGAAGACGGGCAAATTGCCGTAACAAGATCCGGGCTTTGGAAAACCACCGACCGTGGGGAAACCTGGGAACGGGTTTTGGTCGACACTTCCATTACCTTTCTCTATACAGAGCATCCACTTGCCCTAATCAACAAAGACAGCTTTGCAGTTAAAATGGGTAAAAGTATCTGGGGGAGCTTAGATGGAGGGCAATCCTTTGGGAATATTACACCGCCTGGAGGATTGGCAAGCGGAAATATTTTTGCAACTTCCACTGGGTCGCTGTTTTGTACAACTGTGGATGGCGTAATGAAGATGGACGATTGGGGGTCTGGTTGGTCGCTCGTAATGACAAACGTAATCATGGTTGACCTCGAGCTACACCCTTCCGGCGATTTTTACGCGATGACGTCCCCGCTCGATCTATCCTCTCAAGACAATGATTTGTGGCGCAGCCAGGATGGCGGCCAAACCTGGGAGGTGTTGAACACATTGGCAATTCCCAAAGCCCAACGCTTCGACTTATACATTTCGAAAACGGGCACTTTGTACGTCACAGGATACTTTGAGCATTCCATTAAAGTGGCGATTTCAGCGGATGAAGCTCAGACTTGGACTTATAAAGTGATTCCTGAAATCTATACTTTGGGAGAAATTGCGGTCAACGACCGTGGCCAAATATTTACCCCGAGCGTCATCCCAGTATCAAAAGTGCTAACCAGTGCCGATGATGGAGAATCGTGGTATTACCTCCCGGATTTTTCAATGAACCCATACACATCCTTTTTAGCGCCCGTACTTTCACCCGATGGTTATCTTTACAACATCTTTGCCAATGGGCTGATGCTCCGGACAAAAAAATCTACAGAAGAGGGAGCGTACATCCGAGGGCAAGTGACCAGAGATGCAGACCTGGACTGTAGCACCCACGACGCGCAAGAGCCTTTGAAAAATTGGGTGATCGAACTCGAAGGCGAAAGCACTTTTTACAATTCCACCAACGAAAACGGGCGTTACACTTTTTTTGTTGACACAGGCAATTACACCGTCAAAATCGTAATCCCTCAAAAGCTCTGGTGGTCATTATGCGACACCGTACAGGAAATTGTGGCCACAGACCTGTTCGGTTCAGACACTGCCGACTTCGTGGTCCTCCCATTGGCCAATTGCCCACTCATGACCGTCAACGTCGCCATCCCACAACTACGCCGATGCTTTAGCAATCAAGTCTTTATTGAATACTGCAACCAGGGGACAGAACCTGCCGACAGCGCCTGGGTGGATGTCATGATTGATCCATACCTGACATTTATAAGTTCTGCACAGCCGTATGAAGACCTGGGAGGAAATACGCTTCGATTTTTCGTAGGCGATGTGCTCAGCGGCGAATGCGGACAATTCCAACTGACCGTCCATGTGGACTGCGACTCCACCATCATTGGGCAAACGCATTGCATTACGACGCATGGTTTCCCAGACACGCTTTGTGTGGCAGTGCCAAGCTGGTCAGGCGCAAACATCGAGGCATCCGTCACTTGCCAGGATTCGGTGCTCCAGGTCAAACTGGAGAACACCGGCATCGCTCCCTCGCAGTTGTTGGACTACATCATCATTGAAGACGACGTGGTGCTTTTCTCCGGCGAAAAAAGCTATGCCCCAGGCGAATCTTTCATCATGGATTATCCCGCCGACGGCAGTACCTGGCGCGTGGAATCAAACCAGGAACCAGGGCATCCTTTTTCTTATCTCGCCTTGGCGTTTGCCGAAGGATGCGGCGGCTTTAACAGCTTGGGCTACATAACCCAATTCCCGATCAATGGCATTGAACCTTCCTGGCATCGTATGTGTGTGGAAAATATCGGCTCGTACGACCCCAACGACAAGCGAGGTTTTCCCAAAGGCGTTGGTTCGGAACACAATATCCGCCCCGGCCAAACAATTGATTACCTCATCCGATTCCAGAATACGGGCACGGACACGGCCTTCACCGTGGTAATCCGCGACACGCTTTCGACATTTCTCGATCCAATCAACATCCGTCCCGGCGCAAGCAGCCACCCCTATACCTGGGATCTGAGTGGACAGGGCGTCATCACTTTCAGCTTCAACAACATCATGCTGCCCGATTCCAATGTCAACAAACTTCGCTCGCATGGTTTTGTGCAGTTCAGCATCGCCCCCTACCCTGATGTGCCTTTGGGCAGCGTCATCGAAAACGATGCAGCCATCTATTTCGATTTCAACCAGCCTGTCATCACCAACACCAGCTGGCATACCATCCAGAAAAGCCCCTTAAGCGGCACGTCTCAACCAACGCCCAAAACGGCTTTATTGGGGCTGGAGGTTTGGCCCAACCCCTTCAACGAGCGCACAAATATTCATTTTGAGAAAAAAACATCTGCTGCTTACACGCTTAAAATATTCGACAGTATGGGGAACCTTGTGACACAAAAATCGGCAGTCAGTTCTGATATTGAACTCATTGCCAAGCACATACCCACTGGGTTGTACTGGGCAGAAGTTCGTGATTCAAAAGGGCAATTGGTGGGCAACGGGAAATTGGCAAAACAGTAAAGAATATCTTGCCAACAAGGAATTTCGATACCAGTTGGATGTATTAAGATACAATCCTAACCGCCTTTGTTTTGAACGGGAAATTATGGATCATTCAAGGCTTGTATTTGAAAAAATATAAAATCGGTGGAGAAAACGGGACTTTGGGCATACTTTACATATTCTGTAATTCAGTCATTACTCTTTCAGCATTTTGCAGCTGTTGCCCCCAATGAGTGTCCGAACGATAATTAGAAAGATATAGGTTTTTCTCGCATTCGGTCAAAACCAAATTGAGGTTCAGCAGCATTTCATCATTCCACCCCTTTAACTTAAGTTCTTCGGAAACATTGATTTTATTTAATTTACTGGGTGACAGTTGTAGTTTGCCGGCAATAACATTCCATAAAATAATGTATAATTCATTATAGAAATCAATAACATCTGAGTTTTCCAATAGGTTT
>JACMMM010000494.1 GCA_014379065.1 Saprospiraceae bacterium | reverse complement strand
ATTCGGAACACCCGTGTGGAATATAGGCCAAAGGTCAACTGAACGGGCCTTGCCAGGTCCAGGCAACAGGAGCGTACCAAAAATGGCATCGTCCAAAGCCGTTCCAGCCACTGCCGCAGAACCTTTCAAGCTGTAAAGTCCATTTTTTCCATACCCAAAGTCAAACGCGCCCAAGGATTTGGTCTGAATGCGCAAAGGCGCGAAGGCAGGTACTGCACCGCCAAAAAAGCGGTTGTCCATATAAAGCGCCAATTCCGGGTTGTAGAAAAATCCATCCAGGGAAGTGTCCGTGATTTCGTCGTAAGGCGTGATAGAATTCCAGTAGTCTTTGTAGCCCAATGGAATCACGACTTCGTTGGTCAAAGGCATACCCAAGCGGCTCACTTGTACCCAGTTGCCACTGTCGGTGTAAGTGCCGTTGATGTTCAAGGTGCGCGTAATGCGACGGCTTGCGCTGGCCCAAAAACCGATGGTGAAATTGCCATCCAGGATGTTGACCGGCGTAGCTGCAACACCTGCTTTCAATAGCGTGGTGATCGGCACTTGAATGCAAATGGCGTGGGTGTTGTACTGGCCAATGCCGTCGCGCGATTGTGCGCCGCCTTGGCGTGGCAAGTTGCCCAGGTCAAAAACACCGCCCAAGTCCACAAAGAAGGGATCGTCTACAGGGCCGCAGAATACTTTTTCACCCGAAGTAGCCGTGGTAATGGCCTGTTGCATCAGGGAATTGTAGCTGGTGTTGAGGCCCACGGGGCCGTCAATCGAACGCTCGCCGATGTAGGGGGGCGGCACTTTACCATTCGCCACGATGATCGTCCAAGTCTGGCCACCGTCCGTGCTGCGTTCGCACTTGTAGGTGGTCATCAGGTTTTGTTGACCGAGCCGGATGTTGAAAAAAGTGCTGGGGTCTTGGTTTGTCCGCGTAAACGTAAAACGGTAGGTAACCTCATCTCCGGATTTGGTGACGTCGTTGTCCACATGGAGTTCGTAGCGGATGTTCTCGCCAAACGTGTTGTAGTTTGGTCCGCCGTGCGGCAACTCCGTAGGGATGTAGCAGGCGATGAGGGTAATTGTATTGGGATCGTCGGGGCTGCGGAAGGCATACACGTCTGTGTTGTCCGCAAGCGGGTCGTTGGCGATGAGCGGTGCTTCGCGGTGCGAAGAGGCCGAAACACTCATGGCCATAACCATCAACAGCAATGCGCTGGAAAGGCGTAGAAGGCTGCTTTTCAACATGGCTTGAAAATTTTGTTTAAGTAAGTGAAGTGGAAAGTGAAACAGTTTCGAGGACACTTACGGATGGGAGTGGGGGTTTGGTTTTTTGGGGAGAGAAATTTTTTTTAAAAAATAAAACGGCATCCAGCATGGAATTGCTGAATGCCGTTTTTTAAGCAAGGTTGAGGCACGCAACTAGATGGCGCCTTGGGCACTTGAGTGTTATTCAGGGCGAACTTCGCTTTCAATGTCTGAAATTAGTTCGACAAGCAAATCCCTTTGAATTTTGTGGTTCAAATTCAATACCCAAATGTTATTCGCCTTGAGCGTTCTCAAAATGTGCTTGTATTCTTCGCTTTTGCTCAATTTTTTATAATCGATTGGTCTCATTTCTCCATAAATATTATCGGTAAACCATTCGGAGGCGCTATTTGGCAAAAGGTCGTTGAAGGCAAACACCTGTGTTTTGTCAAAGTGTTTTAATGTAAACTGTTTTACAATTGGGAGGTAGGACAAAAAATCTTCTTCCCATTCCTTAGTGGCTTTTAATCTAAAATCGTAGTAGTGCGTGATTTTTTCCCGCAATTTATGGTTGGTAATGATGCCTAGTCCCCTTGATTTCAGCGATTCAAACGCTCCGATTGAAGAAATAAACCTTGAATATCCCAGTGCTCTAGAGAAATGAACTTTCAAAGAGTCATGAAACGGCAAAGCTTGACTCAGGGCATTCAATATCGCATCGCAGGACTCAATGGCGTTTTGATGAACTTCAATATTTATCTGTGTGTCGAGCAAATCACTTTCCAGCCCACGCTTAATTTCTAACAATGACAGGCTTTCAATGACCCTGTCCTTTTCATTTTCCTGCGAATTGTTTATTTTTACTGCAATCATTATTCCAAGCACAATCAAGGCAATTTCTCCCAATGCATAGCTCAGGTACTTTTTTACCACACCTTTTTGAGCGAGTTTGTTCCTTAATTTTCTAAATAAACTAACCATCGTTTTGTCGTTTTGTGCGTCCGTCCTTCCAACCGAATATATCTGGCAGGCGCAAATGTATTCGGTTGGAAGGACGAATGATAAGATTCAAACGGAGATTTTGAACTGAGAACCAGTTTGAAATTCTTGTTGAATTGACAGTTTAAAAGGACATTGTTTTCTTTTCAAATTTCTTGTTGGGCTATCACATCACACAGTTTTTGGCACAAAAAGTTTAATTCCCAAATAATCCCCTACCTTTGCCCCGTATTTAAACACCAACCCGGTGTTTGTCCGCCCTGGACGACGACGTTTTTTGGATGTGCGCGAGCGAAACCCCTTAGTATAGTTTTCGTTTCCCGTTCCGACCTAATCAGTCCCCCACATTCATCACGCTTTGCCCCTTGAAGAGCCGCTCTTGGCTCGCCGCGCACGAGACCGGACAACAATAATTCAATGTTATTCAACGATTTATCGCTCATCGAGCCGCTTTTGCGCGCGCTCGAAGCCGAGGGCTACGAACGCCCCACCCCCATTCAGGAACAGGCCATTCCCCCTGTATTAGAAGGCAGAGATTTGCTGGGCTGCGCCCAAACCGGCACGGGTAAAACCGCTGCTTTTGCGCTGCCGATGCTGCAACTATTGCATACGCAATTTGCCAATGTACCGACTGGTGGGGCCAATAGGCGTCCCATCCGCGCCCTGATTTTGACCCCTACCCGTGAATTGGCCATCCAAATCAGTGAAAGTTTCACAGCCTACGGGAAAAACCTCCAGATCCGCAACACCGTCGTTTTTGGCGGCGTGGGCCAAACGCCTCAGACCGATGCGCTCCGCCGCGGCACAGACATACTGATAGCCACTCCGGGTCGCTTGCTCGATTTGATGAACCAGGGCTTTGTTGACTTCCGCAGCCTTTCCATTTTTGTTTTTGACGAGGCCGACCGAATGCTCGACATGGGCTTTATCCACGACGTGCGCAAGGTCATCGCCAAAATCCCCACGAAGCGGCAAACGCTGTTTTTCTCGGCCACCATGCCAAGAGAAATTGCCGATTTGGCCGATTCAATTCTGAGCAACCCGGTGAAGGTCGCTGTAGATCCCCCTGCCACAACCGCCGAAATGGTAGAGCAAAAAGTGTTTTTTGTCAACAAGCACGACAAGAAAAACCTGCTCATCCATTTGTTGGAAGACCCTGATATCAAGTCAGCGCTTATTTTTACCCGAACCAAACACGGCGCCAACCGTGTGGCTGGCGACTTGACCAAAGCGGGCATCCGCGCCGAAGCCATTCACGGCAACAAGTCGCAAACGGCGCGTGTGGCTGCGCTCACGAATTTTAAAAATGGCCGTAACCGCGCATTGGTTGCTACTGATATTGCCGCACGTGGCATTGACATTGATGCCCTTTCGCACGTCATCAATTTTGAACTGCCCAATATCCCCGAGTCTTATGTCCACCGTATTGGTCGGACGGGTCGTGCAGGTGCAAGTGGCATCGCTTTCTCCTTCTGTGAAGGCGAAGAATTGCCGTATTTGAAAGATATTCAGAAACTTATCGGCCAGCAGATACCCGTGGATACGGAGCATCCTTATGTTGCTGAACTCACGGCACCACCATTGCCACAACCGCGCAGCCAGCAAAAGCCGCAGCGCGGCAGGGACAATGGCCGGGGCCGGGGTACAGGCCGGGGAGAAGCCCGTCCAGCCCGTTCTGAAAGCCAGCGACCCCAGCCTGCTGGTGACGTAATTCCATTGCCAGATAGTCGCCCGCCTCGGGATCCGCGCCCACCGCGCAAGGAAGTGAATGACCAACCGCGTGAGCGCAACAACGATCAGCAACGTGAACGGAGCGCTGCACCACCCCGTGAGCGCAATGGTGATCAACCCCGCGAACGTAGCAATGGCAACAGCCGCGACCGCGATCGCCGAGATGCACCGCGAGATGATCGCAGGCCACAATTTGGCAGCGACCGGCCAGATTCCCGGCCGCGCCGCGAAGAAGGCCCTCGCCCGGAACAGCGCCGCCCGCAAAATTCACCGGCTGCTGGTGAAAAACCCAGCAAGCAGGACATTGCCAACGAAATGCGCCGCCGTTTTTCGTCTATTTTGGAAGTTTCGAGTATTGAAAAACAAGATTTCAAGCGCAAGCCGAGACCTCGTTTTGATGAACGTCCTGTAGAACCAAAGACAGATAAACCGGGCAATACGCGCGGTGGAAATGGTGGAGGCCGTAATAGCGGTGGTCGAGGCCGGGGAAGATAGGTAAGGGATTACACGGATTTGCACTTGCATGGCACGGGGGCGAGGCGGAAAAACCACGCAACGAGTTCAAGAAGCTTTTAGCCGAAGACCGAGTAGCGGTGTTGGCGTTTTTGAATGCCTTGTAATGTACCCCGGAACTCTGTTCCGGGGCAT
>JACMMM010000493.1 GCA_014379065.1 Saprospiraceae bacterium | reverse complement strand
TAGCTCACAATGAAAAACATCCTCTTTCTGCTCGCGCTGCTTACAAGCTTTCTTGCCAACCCATCCACGTCAATCGCTCAAGCACCCACCGACAAACAATTGCAGGCCATTGAAAAATATATGGCCCCGCTGCGCAAAAAAGTAACGGACATTCTTGAAGCCGACAAAACTGGCCAGTACAAAACTTACAAGGCCGATTTGGCGACCATCGCCAAGGAAAATGACCCCAGCCGAAAGGAAGCGCTGTTCGCAAAACTGGACCGCGATCATTATGCCTTCATCAAAAAAAACTACGACCGTGCCGTCATCAACCACGAGGAGATGCGGCTGGAAATCAGCCGAATTTTGGGGCATAATAATTTCACGCTCGGCGAATTTGCAGATATCCATATAGAATTCACCCCACCCAAGCTGGCGCTGCCCGAGCGCTTTGACGCAACGCTCAACTGTCCGTTTTCCGCGAAAGACGAGAGCGACAACAATTCAGGGGCTTCCCAGTGTGATTCAGAAGTGTTTGACTGTGGCATCGCCGTGGAGTCTTTGGCCGAAATCGCAGGAGGTTGCCGGAGCAAGGGGGATTTGGGTGACACCTTTGAATTGCCGGAAGGCACGTTCACTAACATCAAGGTCGTTGTGCAATCGGACATTTCTTGGAGAGGTTGGGCTATGGCTATTGGAGGGTATGCCCAAATAAACGCCAAGTTTGGGATTCGCTTTCGGGCGCCCGGCCTCGATAAAACGGTGATGGCCAAGGAGGTTTTCACCTTCGCGCCGGTGGTGTGGTACAGTCACACCAGTGGAAATGTGGAAAATTTTATTGTCCAGGCCTCCTTTACGGGCACGTTCAACGGTGGCAGCGTCGTGAAGGCACAGACGCACGTTGAGGTTTTCGCGCTTTCTGTTCCCCTTTTGACCCTCACGGAAATGGACGCAAATGCTATCAATGTTGATTCGATCCGCCTTGACGGCTCGAATTAGAATGGCCTGAGCGACACCGGATAAAGGCCGCCCTGACTTCCCGAAAGTTTCAAACTTTCGGGAAGTTTCGTTTTTATGACCATTAGGTTTTTCAAAGTGCTGACACAAAAGGAAAGTACAAACACTCATCATCACTTTCCATAACCGTACAGTACAATGAAAAACATTCTTTTGCTGCTCATTCTGAGCCTTTTAAGTATCGCTGCCAATGGCCAAGCCGTCTCTTGGGAATTGAGCGCTGAGCCCGGCAACCAAGTCTCCAACCCTGCCACCTTTCAGAGTTCGAATTTTGCCAACTGCACGCTCTCGCGAGGTGCAGGTATTACGGCCACTACCGGGGCTGGATCCATGAATTCATCCGGATGGTTTAGCGGATCCTCATCCACCACCCTTGCTGATGCGATTGCGAACAATGACTATTATGAGTTCAGTATCAATACAATAAACTGCAATTTTTTCAATCCCACGACCCTTAAAATGGTACTTCGCAGCTCGGCCACGGGTCCCAATACCGTTACTTTGCGTTGCAGCAGTGATGGTTTTGTGTCCGACATTGGTACGGGGACAGTGGGCACCACTTCTAAACTTTTCAGTTTTTCAGAGTCGCTTTCTCCAAATGCTCAGTCTGTTATCTACCGACTCTATGGATACGGCGGAGCAGCGGGTGGGGGGAATCCTGCATCGGGAGGCACGATGCGCGTCGGCACCTCTGTGGTGGCTTCTGACAATGATCTGGAAGCTTTTGCCACTACCACGCTATTGTCAGTCTCTTCTGTTTCCAATATTACGGTGACTGATGGTGATGCTGTACCCTCAACGGTCTTTACCGCCAATGTTCCGGGGGCTACCATAAATTGGACGCGTACCTCTGAAAATATCGGTTTGGGTGCTACCAGCGGAACCGGCAATGTTCCTGCATTTACGGCTTACAATGCTTCTGGGATTCCTGTGACCAGCACCTTTACGGTAAATGCAACAATCGGAAACTGTCAGAGTCAGAATATGATTTTTACCATTACGGTGAATCCCGCGCCTTGTACCATTACAGTTGATTTTTTTGGAAACCCAAGTCCCTGCGATGACAACGGTACACCAAACGACCTCAGCGACGATTTTTTTACCCAAAATATTCATGCAAGTTTTTTCAACCGTCCTTTCACGGGCAGCCTTCAAATTGTGCCTGGCGGCGACCAGATTGGTGTATATTCCATTCCGGCAAATCAGATTGTTGGCAATGCGCACACTTTTAATGCAGTGAAATTGAAAGCAGATGGTACACCTTCGGTAGTTCAGATGAACTTTACGGATAATCCAACATGCATTGACGCGGATACGGGGCCAACGGTGCAGCCTTGTTCCACGCCGCCACCTCCATGCACCATTACGGTTGATTTTTTTGGGAATCCCTCCGCTTGCAATGACAACGGTACGCCAAACGATCCAAGCGATGACTTTTTTACCCAAAATATCCATGCAAGCTTTTTCAATCGCCCATTTACGGGCAGCCTTCAAATCGTGCCTGGTGGAGACCAGATTGGCGCATATTCAATCCCGGCGAATCAGATTGTCGGCAATGCCCACACTTTTAATGGTGTGATGTTGAAAGCGGATGGAACGCCGTCAGTGGTTCAAATGAATTTTACGGACGAACCAGGGTGTATTGATGCGGAAACTGGCCCAACGATCCAGCCCTGTTCAACACCGCAGCCGCCACCTCCCAACGACCTCTGTGCCAATGCCATCCCCATCCCCTGCAACAGCTCTATAGACGGCACCACCGTGAGCGCCACCCCTGATTTTGGCCTTCCAAACTGCGGCTTTGGGGATGTGGCTTCTCCCGGTGTATGGTACAGTTTCGTGGGGAACGGCAGCCCTGCCATGGTAAGCCTTTGCGGGGGCATAACTGACTTCAATAGCCGCATCAAGGTGTACACAGGCGGGTGTTCTACCCCCATTTGCCATGCCAATGGTGGCGGTGTTACCCCGTCTTGCAATGGGTTCAGCGTTGACGAGTTTCAATTTAATACAACAGCTGGTACGCCCTACCTCATTAATGTAGAAGGCGCTTCCCCAACTGGCACGGGCAACTTTACCCTCGAACTGCTCTGCTTTAGCCCTCCAGTGCTTACTTGCCCGTCGGCAGCATCTGTTTCCTGCGCCAACGAAGTGCCTGCGGTAAATACAGCGAGTGTTTCCGAAACGCATGACTGCCCCGGCAACGTTACAATCTCGCACCTCAGCGACGTGAACAGCAATGTGGTCTGTATCAATCGCCTCACCATCACGCGTACCTATAAAGGGACTGACCAGTGCGGGCAAACAGCCACCTGCTCCCAAACGATAACCATCAACGACCAAACCCCACCTACGGTCGCTTGCCCTGGTCCACTTGCCCTCTCTTGTGCGAGCCAGGTGCCTGCCGTGGATGTGAATTTGCTCGGTGTAACGGACAACTGTGCAGGGGGAGTCGGCATAAGCCGATCTTTTGTGGGTGAAGTGACCAGCAATCAAGCTTGCACCAATCGTTTTACCCTCACCCGAACTTATCGGGGAGGCGATGCCTGCGGAAACACGGCTACTTGTACTCAGGTCATCACCGTGAACGACCAAACTAAACCGACCATGACCTGTCCGGGCAATGTGACCGTCTCCTGCGCCAGTCAGGTTCCAGCAGCAAACATCGCATCAGTAACGGGTGTAGGCGACAACTGTGGCGGAGCAGTGACCATTACCAATTTCCCGCAAGATGCCATTTCCAACCAAACCTGTGCAAACCGCTTTACCATCTTGCGCAGCTATTTTGCGATAGATGTCTGCGGTAATTCAAACAACTGCTCTCAAACCATTACGGTGAACGATCAAACCAGTCCAACGATCTCTTGTCCCGCCCCGCAAACCGTCTCCTGCGCAGAGCAGGTGCCAGCGCCCAATCCAGCCTTGGTGACCGGCAGCGACAATTGCGGAGGCACTATCACCCCAAGCTTTTTCTCGGATGCTGTCAGCAACCAAACTTGCGCCAACCGATTCACCCTTACACGCCAATACCGCGCGGCCGATGCTTGCGGCAACACCAGCTCTTGTAACCAAATCATCACAGTGAACGATCAAACCCCGCCGGTCTTCACGTCTGTCCCCGCCAACGTAACGGTGGATTGTTACCTTCTGCCTGGGATAGATATCCTCACCGCCTCCGACAATTGCACCAGCGGTGCTACGGTGACATTTCTGGGTGAAGTGAACGTACCCGGCGTATGTCCCATTTTCAAAATACTCACGCGCAGCTGGCGTGCCACGGATGCCTGCGGCAACAGCGCGACCGCCAGTCAGGTCGTCACGGTGACGGATTACAATGCGCCACAGTTTTTGGTGCTACCCAAAAACAAAATAGTGGAATGTGGGCCAAATAATGCCGCTGAATTCCAAGCCTTTATCGTTAATCGCGGCGGCGCGGTGGTGGAAGACTGTGCTCAAAACAGCTATACCCATGCGGATGCTCCCTTCCAAAGCAATTACTTTGACTGCGGCAATACATTCCACAAAAACATCCGCTTTTTCGCTACCGATGAATGTGGCAATGTCTCGTTCCGGGATGCCTCGTTTACCGTGGTGGATCAAACGCCGCCCTTGTTTAGCACCCCACCACAAAGCGTTGACATTGAATGTGATGCAAGCGGCGATAACGGAGAAAATGCTTTCTATGATTGGCTAGACAGCAATGCGGGGCTAGTTGCAGAAGACAATTGCGGGGACGTTGAACTTGAGAAAATACAAGTCAGCGAATACGCTGGATGCGGGAACACATGGCGTAAAACCTATGAGTTCCGCGCCAAAGATGCCTGTGGCAATATTTCAAAAACCACCGCCACCTTTGCCGTTGTAGACCATACGCCGCCGACTGTAGATTGCCCAGCCAACGACAACCTCTTTTTGCTTTGTGTGGAAGATGTGCCGGCTGCAGACCCAACTGTAATCAGTGTCCATGATTGCAATGGCGTGACCACAACGTTGACGGACACATGGACAAACGGAACTGGTTGTCCGGGCTGGCCGATGACCGTGGCTTACCGTTACACCGCCACCGATGGCTGTGGAAACCAGGCTATTTGTGAACGAGCGTTTTATGTGGAGGAAACAACTGCGCCAACGCTGGTTTGTCCCGATACCATCCAACTGATTTGTGTGAATGACATCCCTGGCCCAGCACAACTTTTTGGCGCTATCAAAAACCAATTATTGGGCAATTGCACAGCAGGATTCTCCT
>JACMMM010000492.1 GCA_014379065.1 Saprospiraceae bacterium | reverse complement strand
GGATTGGTGATTGGTGGATTGGTGACTGGTCGAATCGTTTCTGTGTTTCCTGATCCACCAATCGCCATTTCACCAATCACCAATACACCAATCACCAATCCACCAGTCACCAATCACCTTTTCCTTGCTTCCGTGATCCGCTCGTACGCCTCGTTGATCTGCTGAAATTTTTCCTTGGCATGGCGGAGGGCTTCTGCTGAAACACCTTTAGCGGCCACCTTATCGGGATGCCACTGCATGGCCAGGGCGCGATATTTTTTCTTGATGACTTCGAGGGTGTCCTTCGTTTCTGCGCCTAAAATGGCGTAATGCGGGTCAAGCGGATCCCAGCGGGGATATTGCTGTGCACGGCCACTGCTTGTGCGGGCATGGTAGAAGCGGGCCTTCACGCGCTCATATTGCAGCCGACCGACCTGAAAAACCCCCGCTGCCCGGAGCAATAATTCTTCTTCGCGTGGGTGCAGCCCGCCGTCGGCAGCAGCGGTGGCAAAGAGCAGATCCAGCATGTTCAGCACATGATGTCGGTCGCGACCAAAACCTTCGAAAAAAGCGCGGGCGTACTGGTCAAAACTATCATTGGATTCCTTCGCGTTCTTCCAGATCTTGACAGCCTGAAGGCGATGGCGTTCGTTCATGCGAAATTGATGGCGCATCAGGTTTTCCATGTGCGATACTTCGCGCTCATTGATGGGGCCGTCGGCCTTTGCCAATTTGGCGCATAGCCTGAAAACGTGAAAAACAAATTCCCCCTGCCGCCGCTGATAGGCTTTGAACTCGCTGTCAGAGGTTTCTTTTTCCTTTGGCTGGTCAAAAAAATAATGCCCCAGCCAAGACCCCACGAAAAAGCCGATCAGTCCGCCAAATGGGATGCCCAAGAGGTCGAACAGAAAGATGCCGGCAATGCCGCAGAGTATTTTGCCTTTGATTTCCACTGTGTCGGGTGGGTTAGTGCCCTCCTTCGCTCCCGCCTGCCGAGGCTCGACGGGCAGGAAAGCTACGGCGGGTAAAGCTGGCTTGCGATGAGCTTGTTTCGTCCCTAAACATAGAACGGGTCGCAAAGTTAGCGAAGGGAGGAAAACAGAAGCCTGTTAAAATTGGCATGCCCTCACAAAAACCGAAACACCAATTCCATTTCAAACCCGGCTCGAATCAGCGAGGCCGCCGTTTTTTCGCGGGCATTGTCATCATTAGCGTACTGCTGGCGTTTTTTGTCGAGAAGTTTTTGGAGCAGGGTTTCATACTCTGTTTGATCAATGGAATCGAGCGCCTGGCTCACCAAGGCTGGCGAGATGTCGCGCATCCGAAGTTCTTGGCGAATACGAACACGGCCCCAGTTATTATAGCGGAATTTGCCCCCGGCGAAAGCCATGGCGAAGCGTTCTTCATCAAAAAATTTGTCCTCTAGAAGTACGTTGTAAATCTGCTCCGCATCGGTGTGCGACAGGCCGAGTTCAGCCAATTTGCTGCGGACTTCCTTGGGACAGCGCTCGCGGTAGGCGCAGAAGCGCTCCATTTTTTGGAGGGCTTCGTCGGGGGTGAGGGGGGCAGGTTTTTGAAACTTGGACACTTCTGTTTGCTTTGTTAATGCTGCTTTACTAGCGGGTGATATTCCTCGTCTCTTCCAAATTTATAATCAATCCCTTGTTCCTTTAAGAAGGACAAGATGCTTTCTAAATCTTTTAAGTTTATATGGCTTTCCAGATCAACTTATAACCAGGGGTGTACTTTATCATTTCCTAATTCAGCCTTTCCAAGCAGGATATTTTTCTTGCAAGATTCTGCGGAATGAAATTTTAAATCTTTCATTATTAATCCCTCTTCCGTAAAAATCACAAAATCGGAGATCATTTTTTGAGGATCAAGATACTTTGCTTTGTAAGTTGAATCTTGTAATGCATCAATAAAAGCATTAAACCTGTCATAGAAAATTTTGACATCCTCATTTTTTAAGGATGCGCTGCTAGTACGCTGCAATTCAAAGCTTTGTTCAAACTGAGCAATAGCCTCCGTATAATTGAAGACAATGAGTAAAGAGAATAGAAGGCTTAGATTTTTCATGGTTGCTTGATTGAAGATTTGTTCCTTTAATTCTATTTCTTTTTCGCTGCTTTTTTCATCGTTTCTATTACCCTGAATTTTACAATTTTGGTAATCAACTCCAATGGCATGGGCTGGTCAATCGGAAATTGCACCGAACCTTTTCCTGATTTGTAAATGGAGAGTTCTTCTTTGAAGGCTTCTGTTCCAGTAGGGGCTGGATAAAACCCGATATGGTTTTTGAAGGCTGCAAAGTGCACCAGGTTTTTGCCTTTCAGCATGAACGTAGGAATGGCGTATTTGATGGCTTCAGTTGCCTCTGGAGCTGCTTTTTGGATGGTGGCGCGGATTTGCTCCAAGATTTCTTGGGTGGATTGGGGGAAGGTGGCGATGTAGGCTGGGATAGTGGTGGGAGCGTTTGTCGTCATAGAAGAGGGTCGTTAATTGAATGTTGCCTTCATGGAGTATGTTCACTATAACGGAAGAAAAACAGCAAAAAAATCCAATATATTGCAAAAGCGCCCCTCCTTAGACATTGGATATTCCTTGTTGGATATTGGACATTCTCAAAGATCCCCCAACATCGGCCTCAGCACCAACTCCTCCACCACCGCCGAATCACTCATATCATAACACCCCCAAACCGCTTTGGCCACGTCGCTGGCTTGCATGAGCCGTTCATAGGGCAAATCCACGCCCGCCCAGGAATCCGACCAGGCCGCGCCGGGCATAATGGAGGTGACCTTTAAACCTTTGGGTTTCATCTCTTCGCGTAGCACTTTAGAAAAGCCGAGCAGGGCAAATTTACTGATGGAGTACGAGCCGCCATTTGGATAAGCCATAAAACTGGCGATGCTGCACATATTGAAAATATGCCCGCGACTTTGGGGGATCATAATCGGCAAAAGTGCACGGGTAAGGTGATAGGCGCTGTACAGGTTGGTTTCCAATTGGGTTTCGAGCGTGCCTTCTTGTTCTTCGGAAATTTTGCCAGGCAGGAAGAGCCCCGCATTGTTTATCAGCACATCCAGTTGTGGAAAGACGCTGCGCACAAATGCCCCAAATTCCCGGACTTCAGATTTTTTGCTCACATCTACAGAGAAAGTGTGCAATTTTTGCTCCGGGAATTGCTCGAACCAATCGCGCTCCATCGCTTCCAAATCGGCTTCGGTGCGGGCGCAAACGCAGAGGTCGAAACCGTTTTGGGCAAATATTTCGGCGATGGCACGCCCCAAGCCTTTGGTAGCACCAGTGATGACGGCGGTTTTGTTGCTCATGGTAGGTGGGAGATTTTGGGCAAATATAAGGAATTGGGGGCGTGGGGTTGTGGTGTGGTTTTGTTTACAGGACTTTCCCATAAAAATGTCTGTGCCCCTCAACGTCAGACCCTTAAAACTTTTCCCGTAGGGAATCCCTGTTTATAGCAATGAAACCCAATCGTTCAAACCCCGTATGGGGTTGCCTTTCGCAATGTCAGGCAACCCCATACGGGGTTTTGAAAAACGTTCCTGCAAAATCTATAGACAGGCATTCCCTACGGGAAAGGATGTGTACCTCTAAATATTCAATGGTATCAAAATTTTTGTAGGAAAACCCTGATTCAAAAATATTCACACTCAAGCCTTTCTAAGATACAACTACCTTAGAGCCCTTCCTTTTGTAGTATGAGCGAACAACCAACGACAGATTTGCCCGCCGTAGCCTTAGCGAAGGAGGGCGCTAACCCGCCCAACAACAGCCATGTCAAAGTATCCCCCCTTTCCCCTTGGCCCGACCGTTTGCGCAATCTCGCCACGGTGATGGTCATAGGCATCCATGTAGCCGCGCCCATTGCCCATGGTGAGGGCCTCGATTTCAACGGCTCCTGGTGGTGGGCAGGCAATTTTTGGAATTCCCTTACGCGCCCTGCCGTGCCTTTATTCGTGATGTTGAGCGGCTATCTCCTCTTGGGAAAAGACTATCCACTGCCCGATTTTCTGAAAAGAAGATTCTCGCGGGTAATGATTCCAGCCATATTCTGGATGCTCATTTATTGTTTTTACAACTACATGACCAAAGGCAGTCCGGCCACCATTGGCGAAGCCCTTAGAAGCCTCGTGACCGGCCCGGTGCATTACCATCTGTGGTTTATCTACCTCATCATCGGACTGTATTTGGTGTATCCCATTTTACGGCCTTGGGTGCGCACTGCCACGAATCAAGACTTTTTGTACTTTATCGTGATGTGGTGCATCGGCACTTGGGTAGCCAAGGCGCTGTATACGTACGCTCAAATGCCCATTGGCATCTATTTCGAACTTTTTACCAACAACTGCGGCTACTTTGTGATGGGCTATTTCTTGGGCAATCGGGTAATGACGAACACTGTCAACTCGGAAAAGGTAGAGGAGCCTGTCGTTGGTCAAAGTTCATCATTCACCATCGGTCGTCACACGCCGTGGCTAATGATTGCAATAGGGACCGCCGGGACCATGCTGGCTTCTTATTGCATGAATACTATTTTCTGGAACGGCCACACAATTGTCTATTTCTACGATTACCTCACGCCCAATGTGGCTATATCTGCCATTGGTTGGTTTTTGCTCGCCAAAACGGCGTTCAATCGCATTCCGCTTCTGGACATCGAGCGCGACTTTTCGGCTGCGAGTTTTGGCATCTACTTCGCCCACGTATTGGTGATGGACTTTTGCGGGAAATTGGGCTATTGGCACAGTATGGCGCACCCGATTTATGTTTCCCCGATGCTTGCTGCTATGATCGCCAGTTTGACTTTTTTGGCGATCGCGTTGATCCGGGTTTTGCCCTTTGGACAACGAGTGACCTAACACAATGTAGTCCTTCTTTTAAAACACTAAGAGACTAAGGGACACTAAGCGTCTCCGCTTATGTTATTTTCACCAAGCGCGAAACGGGCATTTTGTTTTAGACATGAAACCCTTAGTGTCCCTTAGTCTCTTAGTGTTTAAAAAAGTCTTATAGAAGCGTGTTTAGCCCCTATTTAAAATTGATGTACAGCGCCGGATCCACCGCCCGGCCTTTGTGCCAAATTTCAAAGTGAATATGCGGCCCAGTCGTGTTTTCGCCGGAATTACCGATGATGGCGATGGCCTCGCCTGCTTTCACGTTGTCGCCTTCACGGCGTAGCAGCACCGAATTGTGTTTGTAAATGGTGACCACGTTGTTCGGGTGCTGTACGGCAATGCTGTAACCTGTCTCCACCGTGTAGCCCGCAGAGACGACCGAGCCGTCGGCGGTACTTTTTACAGCGGTGTTTTTTGGTGCGGCCACGTCTATGCCGAAGTGGCTTTTTGACAAATCAAATTTGGCGGTAATCTCGCCGCTTACGGGGGGCATAAAGAAAAGTTGCTCTAGCGGAATGTCGCTTGAAAGGGTAGTGAGGGGTGCAGCGCGGACTTTGGGGTCGGAGGTAAAAGTGCCTGTTGCGACAGCCGAGCGCAGTTTTTCATCCTCCGGGATGCGATCTATGTCTTTAGGCATGGTGTCGGCGGGATTTTCCGGCTGACCTTGTTTTTTCACGGCTGCTTCGGTCATACTCTCCACATTGCCCGTCAGGATATTCTTGATGTTCTCATTGTAACGTCGGGAGGCTTCCATTTCATTTTCAAGATTGGCCACTTTCCCCGTCAATTCGGCTATTTCAGAATCGCGGGTGAAATCACCGTATCCGGGAATATAGCGCTTCAAAGGTGTCCAAATGATGAGCATCGTGACTAAAATGGCCGTGCCGACAATAAGCGAACTCAGCCCGACGTACACGGCCAAAGGCGTGAGTTTTATGGACGTGACCTCCTCGAAGGTGTCGTCGTTCATGATGACAAGTCGGTATTTGTCGCGCAACTTGTCCATCAGGCTACGGTCGTCGTCGCCGTGACTGCGGAAGAAATTGACAAACTGCTTTAGGAAAGCGAAGAATTTTTGCATCCGAGTTAGTGATCGGTGATTGGTATTTTGGTGATTGGTGGACTAGTGTTTGGTATATTAGTGATTGGTAAATAGGGTGGGATACCAAGTCAATAGCCAGCAAAAGAATCAATGGCAACCCAATCCACCAATCACCAATACACCAATCACCAATGAACCACCCCGCAAATTTCGGAGAAAAAACCGAGGATTTCAGACCATCTTTGCCGCGGGCCAGCACCTAGATTTTGATGAAACACAAAACAAAGCCATCTGCTCAAAAACAGCGCGAAAAACCGGAAACGCCGCGTGCAAACACGCCTGCTTCCGACACCCCTCCTGCCCTTTGGCTTTTGCTTGGAATACTGCTGTTTGCTACCCTGATAGCCTATTTGCCCACCACCCTGCTCAATGGTTTTACCAACTGGGATGATCTGGAATATGTGGTCGAAAACCCGCTATTGTCCCTCAGTTGGGAAAACCTCCCCCAAATACTGACACGCCCGGTGGCTTGCAATATCCACCCCGTCACGATGTTTTCGCTAGGGATTGACGATGCTTTTGGCGGCAATAAAAACGCTTTCCCATACCACGCCACCAGCCTTTTCCTCCATTGTTTGAACACCGTGCTGGTGTTCTTTTTTGCGCGTAGGGTCACACGCGGGAGTTGGCTGGCGGGCTTTGTGGCGGCCCTGTTTTTTGGCATCCATCCCATGCATGTAGAATCTGTGGCCTGGGTGGCGGCCCGCAAAGACGTGCTGTACACCGCCTTCTTTTTCCTCGGTCTGCTGGCCTATTTTCGGTTTTTGGACACCCGGCGTTGGGGATGGTACGCGCTTGCGTTTGGCCTTGCAGTGTTGTCCTGTTTCTCAAAACCTGCTGCGGTAGTATTCCCTTTGGTGATGCTTTTGATAGATTTTGTGGAACGACGCAGTTTGTGGAATTGGATGGTTTGGCTTGAAAAATTGCCTTTTTTGGTGCTGTCGCTTTGGGTGGGCAAGTTCACGCTCGATGCTCAGGCGCAGGCCATGCACGCCTATCAATATTCAAGTTTTGAAAACCTCGTGATTGGCATGTATGGTTTTATGCAATACTTCATCAAGGCGTTTTGGTGGGGCGACATGTCGGCGTTTTACCCCTACCCAAAAAACCGGGCAGATTTACCGCAGTCGTTTTACGCCTATGTCCCGATGTTTTTAGTGTTGGTCAGCGCTACGATATGGTCGCTGCGACGCACGAGGATGGTGGCATTTGGCATTGGTTTCTATGCTGTCACGGTTGCGCTGGTGTTGAAGGTTGTTGCGGTAGGCGGCGCTATTTTGGCGGAACGCTACACCTATGTGCCTTATGTCGGCTTGTTTCTGGTAGTGGGTTGGCTCATTTCCCGTTTACCCGCAGGCGATTGGCGACGACGAACTGCGATGGTTGTTGTTGGAGTCTTTGCCTTGTTGTGCATTTGGAAAACACGCCAGCAAACTGCCCTCTGGAAGGATACCGTGACGCTTTTCACCGAGACCATAAAACATTACCCTTCAGCGAATATCGTGTATGTGAACCGCGCCATTGAATACCAAAACCGCAAACAATACGAGATCGCCTTGCGCGATCTGGACATGGCAGACAGCATTGAGCCCAACCACGAAGGCACCATCAAAGCGCGTGGTTTTTTACTTTTTGAAATGAAAAAATATGCCCGGGCGCTCGAAGATTTCAAATGGCTGCAAAGGATTTATCCCGACGAGCCCAAACGCCTCCTGATGGAAGGCGGCAGCCTCGTACACCTGCAAAGACACGAAGAAGCCATCGCTGTGTACGACCGTTTGTTGAAAAAAGACAGCCTCAATGCACAGGGTTTGAACGACCGGGCTTCCGCCCATTTTTTCATCAAAAAATACCCTGAGGCCATTGCTGACTACACCAAAGCCCTACAGTATGAAAAGCAAAAGCGGGGCGACTGTTTCAAAAACCGGGCAGCGTCTTATCTCATGACAGCCCAGTATTCAAAGGCCATAACCGATGTGGATTCTGCCCTGATTTACCTGCCCAAAGAAGGAACGCTCTTCTATTACCGAAGTGCAGCGGAAAACAAACTTGGGCAAAAAGAGGCAGCCCGGTCTGATGCGCTTCAGGCGCAAGGCATGGGTTATGCACTGCCGCCGGGCTATTTGGAAGGGATTAAATAAAAATGCAGGTTACCCATTACTTCAAACTTATTGCCGCTTGTCGAACTAATCTGAGGTTTCTCAGAAAGGCGGTACTTATGCCCTTCAAAATTTATAAAAACATGAATCGCATTATACTGTTTACCCGCCGAAGCCTTCCTGCCCGCCAAGTCTTGGCAGGCGGGGGCGTAGGCGGGTTTACCCGAATTTTTTGCGTAGGTGGCTTTTGTCTTCTCGCACTTTCCCTTTTTTCACAAGAAAAACCTAAATGGGATGTCTCCAACCCACCCGGCGGTATGCCCTACCATGAGGTAGAATTTACCACCACCGAAGGCACTTGGATGTGCCTCGACGTGAGCCCCGATGGCAAAACCATCGTGTTTGACCTGCTGGGCGATATCTATACTATGCCTATTTCTGGCGGAACAGCTACTTGTATCCGGCAGGGATTGGCCTGGGAAGTGCAGCCGCGTTTTTCGCCCGATGGCAAGAAGATTTCCTTCACCAGCGACGCTGGAGGCGGCGACAATATTTGGTACATGAATTTCGACCCCGCCAACGCGGGGCAAGTGGCCAAACCCAAACAAATCACGAAAGAAAGTTTCCAACTGCTCAACAATGCCGTTTGGCTTGACAATGAATACGTTGTAGCCCGAAAACACTTTACATCCACCCGTTCGCTCGGCGCTGGGGAAATTTGGATGTACCACCTTTCGGGCGGCGGCGGCGTACAACTCACCAAGCGCAAAAACGATCAGCAGGACGTGAACGAACCTTCGGTCAGTCCCGACGGGCGTTACGTTTATTTCAGCGAAGACATGTACGGCGGCGGCTTTTTCCAATACAACAAAAACCCAAATACTCAGATTTTTGCCGTGCGCCGCTACGACCGCCAGGAAGGGAAAGTGGAGGATGTGACAGGTGGCTCTGGTGGGGCTTGTCGCCCACAGATAAGCCGTGATGGCAATTGGCTGGCTTTTGTGCGGCGCGTGGGTGTGAAAACCG
>JACMMM010000491.1 GCA_014379065.1 Saprospiraceae bacterium | reverse complement strand
GCGTTGTGAGTGGTGAGGTGTTGGCCGCTATTTTTAAGCAATTCCCAAGTGTAGTATGTGTTTTTCTGAACACCTGCGATTCAGGTCCAAGTGCCCTGTCCATCGGGAAAGAAGTCAAATATGCCATAGGTATGAACGACCGGGTATACGACGATGTAGCCATTGAATTTGCGGTGGCTTTTTACGAAGCGATTGCGGGTGGCAACGACGTGCCGTTTGCCTTTGACTTTGCTAAAATGCGCATTCAACTTGGTTCATCTCCACAGCAAGCATCGCTCCCGGTCTTGGTGGCCGATGGACAATGCAAAGATCAGTTATATGTTCCGGGAAAGAGTCACATTGGGGGCGTGAATCCCCGCCCTACGCGTTGATTATTCTGAGTCCGTGTTCCATAATAATAAATTCGGGTTACCGCTTAAGCATGAAATCCCGCTTACTTCTTTTGCTTTTACTTTCGGCCAGCCAGCTCCTTGCGCAACAGGTGGCAGACCAGACCTTTAAACTTGACGGCGCGAGCGAGCATTACTATGCGTTTGCCGAAGGTGATCAAATCCAACTCCACGTACAGGAACTCACGGGCAAAAAAATCAAGTCCATCGAGTTCTCCCAATACCCTGAAGGTCACTTGCTTTATCGTGCTTACGAACTCGATTCGGTGCTGGACAAGACCATTTTGATTCCCAAAACGGGCATTTATCTCCTTCGTTTTCACGAAGCAGGGTTGAGTAAAAAAATCTGTCGATTCACCCTGCACCGCCAAGCAGCCAGCGCGGAAACCGCCCGCTTCGACACCCAAATCAATTGGGACATACACGAAATCCCCACTTTCCGTATCGGAAAAAAGAGCATTCAGACGGGCAAAAAAACCGAAGTCGTTTCGCTGGGTGGCCAGGCCACGGTGAGCTCCAGCAAGTTTTATTTGAAAAAGCCCATGAATGCTTACCAGTTTACCCTGCCGCCCAACACACGCCAATGGGCTTACCGAATTGCGGTAGGGCAGTCTGTACAGGAAGCCCGACGCCAAGATGCCCAAAAACTCAAACAGGCATTCCAAGGCGGTGCGGCCAAGATAATGGGCGTGCAACCAGAGACTGCGCTGGGCGCCTTCGCCCTCGGCATGGCCATTGACCTAAGCACTTCGAAATCTGGCGAAGATGTTGACTACGCGGTGGTGGATTGGGAAAACTGGCAGCATTTTTCCAAAGGCGAAAACTACTCGGCCTTCATTCAACAAACAGGCATCAGTGTGGATGCCCAACGCCGATACGCGCCCCTTGAAGGCACTTATTTCTTCGCCCTTCGCAGCGATAATTGGGTGGACGACATTACGGTGAACATTGACATTGAGGCCGTTGTGGATATACCTGTATTTGAGACGCAAATGTTTCTGGAACCGGAAAAACCCTGAGGAATATCCAATAAAATATCCAATATCCAACAAGGAATTTCCAATGTCCAAGTAAGGCGCTGGGCTCAGTCACTCACGTTGAAATCTCGGCATTTAACAACAAATACCAAGCGCGGAGCTTATTTGGACATTGGAAATTCCTT
>JACMMM010000490.1 GCA_014379065.1 Saprospiraceae bacterium | reverse complement strand
TGTTTTTTAAAAAAAATACTAACATTCACCAACCCTTTTCAATCCAATCCCGATATAGCAGTCAAAAGCAAATCGTTGCGAATGCAATACCAATTACAAAGTACTGATGATGAATTGCGACAGGGCTGCATTCAGCAGGATCGCCGGGCACAGCAGTACCTGTACCAACGGTATTTTGGTCGCTTGTTGGGCATTTCAATGCGGTACACAAACAATCGGGAAGATGCGACGGATGTGCTGAATCAATCTTTCTTGAAAATCTTCAATAGCATGCATCAGTTTCAGGAAACGGGGCCTTTTTTCGGCTGGATGGCAAAAATCGTGTTCCATACGGCGGTAGACCACGCCAGGCACAACAATACCTATCGCAAGGTGATAAATTTTTCAATAGAAGCAGACCAGGCGGTAGAAAGCGAAGTAACCAACCGACTCGATGCGGAAGATTTGTATGGGCTGATTCAAAAAATAACCCCAGCGTCACGGACGGTTTTCAGTCTTTATGTAGTGGACGGGTATAAACATCAGGAAATCGCCGAAATGCTCGGCATAAGTGTCGGCACTTCCAAATGGCACCTGTCGAATGCCCGTTCGGAGATGAAAAAACAGGTGGAGCAATATTATCAAACAAGTCTATAAAGTAAGATGGATCCGAAGCTAACAACAGACGAAAGGAAAATGCGGGAGGAAATGCTCCAGCATGAGTTCCCCTTCGACGAGAAGGCCTGGGCATCTATGGAAGCCTTGCTTGAGCATGAAAAGCAAAAGCCTGTGGCAGGGCCGCCGCCAAAACCAACGGACGCCCTGCCTGGGCCCGGTCGAAAATGGGGCTTGTTGCTTGCATTGATTTTTTCGATCAGCCTGGGGGCGGCATCCCTGTTCTGGTGGGGTATGAAACAAAAAACGAGTCTTTCGAAATCCGGTCCAGCCGGAGGGAATTATTCGAGTGTCCCAATGGATTCGGGCTTTCAATCGGCTGATTCTGAAACTAAATTACCCGCCACCTCAGGCTTGCCGTCAAATGCAACAGAATCAGCCAACCCGCAAGACCTAATCGGCAGTAGTGCGCAAGCAGGTTCGCCACAGTCCAAAAAAGTAACATTAAGTGAATCCGGGTATTTAGCACACAGTAATAAACAACCCACCATTCCTGCTAAAACCCCGGAACAGGCAGGCCACAGCACAGGTACTAATCCTATTGTTCCAGATCAAAATCAGCTTGATCAATCAGTTGCTCCATCCAATTCACCTGTATCAACAGATTCCTTAAATAAGCTTTGGCTGGATGTTACCAATCTGCTCATACTTGCACCAACTGCGCTTGTTTACGCAACAACTGATTTAAACCCTGATTCTTTAATCCTCCCTCTAAAGTTGCAATCAAGTTCCATTCACCGAAAAGAACGTGGGTGGATCTTTGGCCTGAACGCCAACACTGTAGATAATAACCCGCTTCGACTGAGCGTATTGCCTCATTTGGGATACTTCATGAACTATCGCATCCGGGCCAACACCACGCTCCAGGCGGACATAATTCTTAAATATGTAACGGGTTACCAACTGCATATTGAAACTACAGATATCACTCCAGGAGGCACTGCACACAACATATTGAACACAAATAACCTGCTATACCTGGAAGTGCCGCTCCTAGTAAAACGATCCTTTAAACCTGAGCAATCCTGGCTACTGGGTATCAAACCCTCCGGGAATGTCAAACTTTTCTCTACCGGGTTTGCTTCCTATTTCAATGGTCCAGGCTATCGCCATTATGGAAGTCAGGCAGGCGTCCGGTATTTCGACCTGGGCATCGTGCTTGGCTGGGAATGGCGGTTCCGCCAAAACTGGGCACTTGACTTGCGGTATGATCAAGGTTTGTTGGACTTGACTTACGATCAATTTTATCGGGACAACAGCACACATTTGAATTCCGACCTGCAGGTTTCTCTGCGGTACATACTTGACAAATAAATACGCCATCGCCATGCGCCAAAACCTCATTTTATTGTCTCTGTTGGCTATCGTCGGCTGCAAAAAAAACGTGGAGTTCCCGCCAGAAATTCGTCCCAACGAGTTCTGGGCACGTTATACCATCACCGACGAAAACGGCTCCACCATGCATTACATGTTTCGGGGCGAAGACACGACCTCCCTAGATATTCTGTCCGGCCATGTGGTTTCGCTTCATTATTTCAGTGAAGGAGACATTCAGGACAGTGTTAAACTGATCACGGCAGGGCTTTCAGAATTTTGGACCGGAGCGCCCATATCCATCCGTTTGAATAGTCCCGATCTTTTAACTGATCCATTTACCCCAAAAGAATGGACTGCGGCTGAGCTTGAAAGCCTGCTGTATCCGGGCAAAACCTTTGCCTTTGGAGACGCAATAGGTGAAGCAAAATTGAGCATTGAGGGCTATCCAAATACCATCTGGACTTGCACAAGCAATGTTTCAAGCAACCTAAATGGCTATTTCCGGATACTAGAGGTGGAAGATTATGGCGCCCCGACGGTTAGCATTCCATATTTTGGAAAAAAGGTAAAGATTTCCTTTGCAGCCCCTTTAGTGCATGATTCCGGCAATATTTGGACACTTGCCGACGGCGAAGCCGTGTTGCTCTTTCGATATTTCACCTTCTAAAATAATTTCCGATGATCCGTATTCCCACACCTTTATACCTGCTGCTATGCGGGGGCTTAACCCTTGCGTTGTTCCAAACTTCATGCGAGAAATCCAGCAAGGAATGCCCGCCTTGCCCAAACAATACCCGGTGTATTGATGGTGATTGCGGCTGCGCTCCCGATCAACACGACATGGGGAATTGGTGCCTTTATAAACACGACAATCTATTTGTATCGGCCAGCCTCGACTGTCCGTGTCTCGAAGTGCAAGGGCTGGTTCTGCAAGACATCCAGCCGCAAACCGAAGTTGGGTCGGGGCCAAAATCCACTTATGCGCTGTCACAACCAGACAATATTTATAGTGGCGCTCCAGCAAACTTTTACTATTATCAAAGACCTGACGGCGACAGTATTGCCCTCTTCAACCTGCGTGGACCGGGACCGGTTGGGTTCTATAGCTGCCCCATGAACGACTCGCTTTACTGTGAAATTGATATGTTCGGCAAATTTCACGGGGCGGATACAATTCAAACAACCGTGTTGTACACCCGCTGTCGCACCCAAACAGACCCTGGGAACAATCATCAGGAAACCCGTCATCTGACTTTTGTTCGTTTGAAATAACCTGAAACTAAACTTCCCGAAAGTTTTAAACTTTCGGGAAGTTCGGTTTGCAGCAAATTAAATTTTTCTCTCCAATACAGACTTAATCCTTATCCGACTTTTCGCACAACCCCCATAAAAATCAATTCCTTAGTTTCACCAAACGCAAAGTCTTCAGCCCTTCCAGACTTTTTAGGGAAATGTAATAGACACCTGCCGGAAGTTTAGCCAAAGAAATTTCCAGACTATTTAGGCCGCTCGCACGCTGAAAGTTGCGTTCCAGCATTACAGCCCGCCCATCGAAAACCTGAATTTGCATATCGGTGGCATTTGCAGATTCAAAAGTAAGGGTAACTACATCCGTAGCTGGATTAGGTACCAGTTGAAGTCCCCAGATATCAGCTACCGCAATCTCCTGCGAACGCCCATGTGCTGGCCGCTCACAAGGTGCGTTCAAGCCACAATCCACCCGGAAATGGTTCAGGTTGTCAAGTGCTGCATTGAGCATAGCAGGAAAATCTGTCGTTTGATTGCCCACGAATCCCTGCAAATATTGGTTCGTCATGTACAACAAATCATTGACCGTTGAATTTTGAGCCATGTCCTTCAAAAGCGCAAACTCCACAAGACAAGGCGGCAATTGGTGCAGGTCTTGCCCTCCCAGATTGCGGTTGTTGAATGCTTGATTGTACCAGATGTTAAGTTGTAAAGCCATCGCATTGGCTGCCAACTGGTTGTTGAGCGAACCATCTCCGTTGGCAAGGGAGGCGGGGAGCGGGCAGCTGAAGTTTCCAGTTGGCAAGAATCCAATATTCCCGCTGCCAAAGAGAAGTTCCTGAACACACGCCGGGTCAGGGGCCGACACAATGTGGTTGCCGCCGCCCACAGTCACAGGGCCGTGTTGGGCAAGCAGAGTTTGAAGTGCCTGCGTCGTTGACATCCCGCCCACGGTTCCGTTCGGATCGCCCCAGGAACCTTGAGAAGCCGTGCAAAGTTGGTTGCAAGTACCTGTGGCTTTGAAAGTGACGGAGCAGGCCGGGCTCACTTTGCCACAGTGGTTTTTGGCCTTGAAGGTGTAGGTCCGGTGGGTTGAGTTGTTTTGCGGGTGACCACTATCGCTCAGGATTGTGATAGAGGAGAATCCCGCTGTGCAATTACCCAGCAATTGGTTTTTTATAGCGCCGAAAAGTTGTGCCGGGCCAGGGATGTCGTTCACACAAATCAGTTGGATGGTGTCGGGACAAACCAGTGTGGGCGCAGCTGTTTCCTCCACATAAAACGCTCGTTCGCAGATAGCCTGGTTT
>JACMMM010000489.1 GCA_014379065.1 Saprospiraceae bacterium | reverse complement strand
CGACGAGATTTTTGGCGCAAAAGTAGAGGCGCAGCTGATACAGCCGACCTTCCTAATCGATTATCCGATGGAAATGTCACCACTGACAAAGAAGCACCGAATCAAACCAGGCTTGGTAGAGCGTTTTGAATTGTTTGTCAATGGCAAAGAAGTGGCAAACGCTTATTCAGAGCTAAACGACCCTATTGATCAGCGCGAGCGCTTCGAGGAACAACTCCGACTTGCGGCCCGTGGCGATGAGGAAGCCATGGCGATGGACGAAGATTTCCTCCGCGCCCTGGAATACGGCATGCCGCCTACCGCAGGCATCGGTTTTGGCATTGACCGGTTGGCGATGATGTTTACGGGGCAGGCAAGTATACAGGAGGTGCTGTTTTTCCCACAGATGCGGCCGGAGGTACAGTAGCAAATTGGCAGGTGTTGGTACCTGCTTGTACAAAGCGCTTAATTTTTTAAAAAAAATACTCATCCATGTAATTTTTTGGACAGTGTGTGCAACTAACTGTTCAAATAATTAAAACATGGATACACCAACCAATTCGCGCGAAATCGCGGTAACAATGGCAAAAGCGAATCTCTATGCACTCGTTTTTGCGCTGATTCCAGTGGGTATGATATTGTTGTTTTGGGCGCTTTTTGGAAAGGAGGCGATCCGAGTGGGCAATGATTTTTTCAATTTGTGGGTCTTTTTGCCAGTTGCGGTCATTGGCATCATTGTCCACGAACTCATTCACGGGTTTTCGTGGATGGCTGCGGCTCGGCTTCCTTTTTCAACCATGAAATTTGGTTTTCAGATGAAAACGTTCACGCCTTACGCGCACTGCACCGTGCCCATCACCAAACGGTCTTATGTATTTGGCACGCTCATGCCAGCCATTACCTTGGGTTTCGCTCCCTTTTTATGGGCGATTTTTACAGGGAATGGATGGTGGCTATTTTTTGCAGTTTTTTTCACCTTTGCTGCCGGAGGCGATTTTCTAATTGTGTGGCTGCTTCGTAAAGTTCCCGGTCATTTGCTGGTCGCTGACCACCCGGTGAAGGCAGGGTGTTACGTTTATGATGGTCAACCCAGCTAGAAAATTTAGGATGAACTGGAGGATAGCCTGATTTTATCTTGTCAATAATGCCTGAAACCGCAACTTCCAACTTTCTTCAGTTGCTGAACGCCCACATGGGCATTCTATATAAAATCATTCGCCTATATGTGGATGACCCGGAAGACAGGAACGACTTACGTCAGGAAATACTATATGAAGCTTGGCGCGCCTATCCTACTTTTCGAGGCGAGGCTGCTTTCAGCACCTGGCTTTACCGAGTGGCCTTGAATACGGCGCTCAGCTTTCGTCGTAAAGCGCTTCGAAAGGTTGCTACTACATCAATTTCTGTAGTGGAGCATCTTCACGAAGAAAATGCTCCAATGCTTAGCCCAAAAGCCGAGATCCTGTATCAGGCTATACGTCAACTTCCGGAATCAGACCGTGCGATTATTACCCTGCATCTCGACGGTTACGACAACGAGGCCCTTGCCGATGCTTTGGGTCTTACCAAAAACCATGTTTCGGTGAAACTGCACCGTATCAAAACTGTTTTGGAAAACAAGTTAATCAATCGGGACTATGAGTGACTTGCATAAACTTTGGAAAGAAATCAACGAGCAGAGCGTCCCTCAGGATCAAGGGCTGCTGCGTGAGGATGGTAAATTCCTTCCCACTTCGCGCAACGTGTTGACCGCTATTCGTACCCGCAACCGCTGGAAAGTGTACCTGCTTTTTGTATATCTGGTTGGCTGCGTCACCATGTATTTCTTCTTGAACCGCAACTGGGAATCGTACGCTATTCTTAGCACAATGTTTTTATTTGGCCTAGTCAATCTGTGGCTCGTACTACCCTACTATCAGGCCATTAAAAAGCAAGATTTGCTCATGTCCGGCAGCGCTATTGAAGTGCTTGAATTCTACTATG
>JACMMM010000488.1 GCA_014379065.1 Saprospiraceae bacterium | reverse complement strand
TTGGCTGAAGAACTTTTCAATAGTCAATTCCGCCCCCAGGTTCTTGCCTGTGCCTTCGTTCACAAGTTTGTTTTTTTCCGGGAAGATAAAATCTGCCCCTGCGTTGAGCAGTGCAAAACTGCTGGGTGTGGATTCGATCGGAATGTCAGAGAGCAGTTGGTAATATGTTTCCGCCTTTATGCGCCAGGAAGCCGCCGGTTTGTAATCCCAGCCCAACACAAAGTGCTGGCTGCGGGTGAATCCGAGATCTTTGTTGGTTTCCAAAGCCGAGCCGTCAGGTTGACGCTCCCGGAACAGGAACACGGGCAATGGCTGGGTTTGGTTGTGAAGTCCATAGCCAATATTCAAAGTGGATTTTGGCGCAAATTGCCAGTTCAAGGCCACACGTGGTTCGATTGCGATATCCTCGGTTTTGTCAAAGTATAAACCGTGCAAACCGGTGTTAAGCGTTAAACGCTCGGCGATGCGCCATTGAGTTTGTGCAAATGCCTCAGCTTGATTAAACGCCCCATCAAAGTCGCGCTGAGTAAAAAGATCCGGGCGACCATCGCTATTGAAATCGGGGATGCCTACACGGGTTTTAACATAAGTATCAAGGTTCTGACTTTGCAACAAAAACCCGGTACGAAAGGTAAGTCGGCGGTTGATTTTATCGTTGTAATAAGACGAAAGCCGATAGGTATTGCCCGCATCCAACACATCATTGGTTTGCAATAGATTGCCAAGCTCATCGGTCAGATCCAAGTCTTCCGTTTTGTATGAATTGCCTGAATGCGAGGCACTTAGCACGGTACGGATGTAAGAATGCTCATTCAACATTATATTGTGCTTCAGACCGACCACCCCAAATTTGGAAACGTTGTAAGCATTTTCATTTGGATTGGCAAACAGGTCAGTCGTGTCAATTTTAGCTCCTAAAAAGTCAATCGAACTGTATCCGCCAATACCAAAAAGGCTGAAATTGCCTGCTTTTGTATTGCCAAAATCTACATTGAATGTCAGGTCTTTGTATTTCGGCGTGGCCGAGGTGCCCACGTTCAAGCCAACTGCCTGAGCAATCTCAGCAAACGAGTGGCGATAGGCCACCACAAACGAGCCTTTGCCCTTTCTGATAGGGCCTTCAATGGCGGCTTCCATGCCTGTGAACGCGCCCAACTGCCCCATAAATTCAAAGCGGTCTCGGTTGCCCTTGCGCAGGTTGATGTCAAACACACCCGCCGTCGCATTGCCATAATCGGCAGGGAAAGCCGAGGTCAGGAAGTCGGAATTGCCGATCATGTTCGGGTTCAGGGCGCTCACTGGCCCACCTGTGGTACCGAGGGTAGAGTAGTGGTTGGGACTTGGAATTGGGATGCCCTCGAGCCTCCACAAAACGCCTGTTGGCGCATTGCCCCGGATAATGATGTCGTTGCGGGCATCGTTGCTGGCGGCCACTCCTGCAAAGTTTGCCACCAGGCGACCCACGTCTCCGCGACCACCTGAGTAGCGGCTCACTTCTTCGGTATTGAATTGTCGGGCGGAAATGGTTGCTAAGTCATTGATTGCCTTGTCTTTGTTGACTTTTGCTACAATGACTACCTCGTCCATAGCCGTAAAGGTTTCTTCCATTTTCAGGGTCAGCAGCACCTCTTTACCAGCGGTTACCAGCACATTCGGAACAGTCTGGGTTTCGTAGCCGATGTAGGTAATACGGAGTGTTTGGCGACCGACCGGAACGTTTTTCAAAGCAAAATTGCCTTCTAAGTCGCTTGTTGCGCCAATCGAAGGTTCAATATTGAGCACTTGCACGGTTGCCCCGATGAGCGGGGTTTCGGCTTGTTTGTCAAGCACCGTGCCACGCAGCGTTTGCGACTGCGAAAAAAGAAAAGCGGGGAAAAGGAGTATTGGCAGTAATGCCAGAATGATTTTTGATTTCATTGCCACATCGTTTTTTAATGAATGATGCTGTAAACATCGGGGCGGGGTTAATGCCTCAAAAGCGAAAAGTTCCCGGTGGTAGTAAGGGGCTTTTGAATGGTAGAAATTTGGGGGTGAATTGTAGCGAAGCAGTTAGATGGAATTCAAGTTATTCTTTAAATCTTTGCTTTCCTGTTGTGATCACAAACTAAAGTTAACCTTATGATTGTCAAAGAAAAAAAATGGCCAAAGAGTCACAAAATGCTTGATAAAGCAAACATAAAAAAGGCCCAACTCTACCTAAAAGGTGAAAAAATCTCTTTTGAAAAGATTACTAAATGCGTTTCTGAACTATATGATGCACAAAAATTCAATTATGCTCGACGACTATTGGCTCGCCTAGCGTTTTATAAATATAAATTAGATGACAAGTTGCTTAGCAAATGGGCTATTTCAACCTACAAAGACGACGATCAGCCGGGTGAAACACGTTTTGAAGAAGCGATTACAATCCTTAAAAGAGTATACGGTGACATTCCTGAAAAGATCAACAACAGTCGAATTGCAGGAAATTTAGGATCTATCTATAAGCAAAAATGGCGTTTTGACAATCAGGAAATCTGGCTCAAAAAGGCCCTCTGCTTCCTTGATCGCGGGTACTATCTTTGGCTTACAGCGTG
This sequence comes from Saprospiraceae bacterium, assembly GCA_014379065.1. Classification (GTDB taxonomy): domain Bacteria; phylum Bacteroidota; class Bacteroidia; order Chitinophagales; family Saprospiraceae; genus M3007. Next base: position 2,043 of record JACMMM010000488.1, on the reverse strand, counting down.
GAAAGAGGTGGCACCAGAACTTAAAATCAATCCCCGAATAGAGGTGCCTAAAGATTCCAATTTTCTCGATCAAGGTTATTGTGCGATCAATGCAGCCTACGTCTGCGATACTTTGGCCGCTCGTCTGAGAGAAATTAGTAAGGAAGACGAGACTTTGAAAGCCATTTCTGAACAACTTGTTCAGCGCGCTAAAGTAATCCGCCAAGACATTGTCGATTACTGCGATGAGACGGAAACCTTTTTTAAGCAAAGATGGAGTAAGGACAAGAACGAAGAACATTCTAAGGCTTGGTTTTATACTACATGGGCAGAAGCATTAATGGGACTTAGCCAAGGGAAGTGTGCAAAAGCAATTAACCTAATTAAAGCGGCAAGAAGCCGTGCAGATTTTGATCCGAACAGCTGGTCTGGCGAAAGCGCTGCGCATCAAATTGCGAATTGGATCGCTGAAGACCACTTTGGAGGAGATCAAAAGTATATTGACAACGCCCATGCGTTGCTGAAAACGGTTTCTGGGGCCACCACTTTTGGTTCGAGAAACGATCGAATTGGATTGGCCTTGTCGGGGGGCGGGTTTAGGGCTGCCCTGTTCCACATTGGTGTGCTGGCCCGTTTAGCTGAGCAAGATTTATTGCGCAAAGTTGACGTGATTTCCTGTGTGTCAGGTGGGTCTATTATTGGGGCCTATTATTATCTGAAAGTGAGAAATTTACTCCAAAAAACCTCTGACGAGGCACTTGGTAAAGATGATTACATCAAACTTGTTCATGAAATTGAAGCGGAATTTGTCGAAGACGTTAATTGGGATTTGCGCAGCAAGCTTTTTGCAAACCCATTTAGTAACCTGCGCATGGCATTTGATCCCAATTACTCCCGGACCTCCCGTCTTGCAGATCTATACGAGGAGAGATTGTATAAAAATCTGCTAACCAGGGAAGCAATGCGTAGCGCAAAAGAAACCGAGAAGAAAATACCTGAACCAGTTGACTCCAAAATTTACATGTCAGATCTCATTATTAGGCCAATGGGGCCGAACGGGAAACAGATAGATGTCTCTCCTAATAAAGTCAATTGGAAACGCGAAAACAAGATTCCGATGCTGGTACTCAACGCCACCACCCTTAATACCGGCCACTGTTGGCAGTTTACTGCATCCTGGATGGGAGAACCGCCCAGCTATATCAATAATGAAACTGACGCACTGCCAACCCTTCGAAGAATGTATTACAGAGAGGCCCCTAAACCACATCACAAGATTAGGCTAGCAGAGGCCGTTGCAGCGTCCTCTTGTGTGCCAGGAATATTCAGGCCCATTGTTTTGAGGGACATATATCAGCTTGCCAGTGGCAAATTAATTGATGTTGAACTAGTAGATGGTGGAGTGTATGACAACCAAGGTATTAATACACTTATTGAGCAAGAGTGCAATATGCTCATAATTAGTGACGCTTCTGGCCAATTAGCCTCCGTAGATGAACCGAAGTCCGGACTTCTTCGCGTCACTGGTCGTACCAATGCCATTCTCCAAGAGCGTATCCGTGCTAGCCAACTCAGTGACCTAAACTCCCGCTTTGCTTCAAAAATCCTAAAAGGTTATCTATTGATGCACCTCACCAAAGACCTGCCTTCAGAAGTCGTAAATTGGAGGTACTGTGATGACCCCTACGAATCTAATTTTCGTGAAAGTGATCAGGCTGGAAATAATATCCTCACCAACTATGGTATTCGTAAAAATATCCAAATAGCCATAGCCCGTATTCGCACTGATCTCGATTCATTCCACGAACATGAAGCTTTTGCACTTATGTATAGTGGTTACCAGATGACTGATTTTGAAGTTCAACATGGAGCAGGGAGTGATAATATCAAGAAGCTAGATCCGGCTCCTGATAAAACCGTCGTGAAAGAGCGGTGGATTTTTCAACAAATCCGAGAAAAACATGATCATCGAACAGAACACGAGCAATTGCAAAAATTTATTGATACTGCGGCTAAGGTGGTCAAGGTGTATCTCGTTTCGTCATTTGTAAAAATATTGTTGAC
>JACMMM010000487.1 GCA_014379065.1 Saprospiraceae bacterium | reverse complement strand
AGAATTAATCTTAAACTCTTAAAAACAAAAACATTTGGTTGAGGTGCAGTAACGCTTTACTATGAGCCGTAAGGAAAACGACCCAGCAGGCGCAATAAATAAATACGAATATTTTCCAATGAAAGCTGTTATTCCCAATATTTCAATTGGCTGAAAACAACTTTCATCTTACTTGTAAAAGACACGTAACTTACAAACTTAAAATTTGCACAATGAACAAAAGCGGCCCAATCGTCATTATTGAAGACGACCTCGACGACCAAGAAATTTTGGGAGACATTTTTAAAGAACTTAATTACAACAATAAAGTTATTTTCTTTGGCGACAGCATACAGGCCTTGGAATATTTGACCGACACAGACGTTGAACCTTTTCTTGTCCTTTCTGACATAAATATGCCCAAGTTAAATGGAATGGAGTTGCGAGAAAAAATTCACAACAATGAAGATCTGAGATTAAAATCTATCCCTTATCTTTTCTTTTCTACGAGTGCCGAACAGGGACATGTAATTGATGCTTATTCGAGGTCTATTCAAGGGTTCTTTGTCAAACCAAGCAGTTATGACAAACTAAAAAAGATTATCGTAAAGATCGTAGAGTATTGGCAGGAATGCGAATCGCCAAATTATATTAAAAATGTTCAGCAATAGGCTGTTTTCTCCACGCATCGAGGAAGGCACTTGGGAAAGTTTTGCTATTGGCTACCATAACGCATTAAAGTTCAAGACTTGGCTTCCATTTTAAATGGAAAAAGGCAGATATTGCACCCCATCGGAGCTGGTCAGTTCCTCGCAACAAAAATCATCAATTTGCATCTCACTGAAATGAAATCAAAATTAATCACATCAGCATTTCTTTTTTTGTTTTCGCTTAATTGCTTTTCGCAAAGCTGGATTAAGGAAATGCAAAAGCCTGAACCCAATTTTTTCAGCATAAAGAAAAAAGCTGACTCCTATTTTAAAGACGAAATACGGAAGTTAAACTATCAGAATAAGCATGCCAAATTGAATGCTAAAATAGCTGATGATGATGAAGGCGTTGAAGGGTACGGTATTTATAAAAGATGGGAAACGTTTTGGCAACCTCGCGTAAACGCCGATGGGAGCTTCCCTGACCCTGATGCTGTTTACTATAATATGCAGGCATGGCGACAAAAAAACGCTCAAAACACATTACATACGCAGGGGACATGGCAGCCACTGGGCCCGTTTAACACTGTTACGGGCAACAATCAGGGTGCAGGCGTTGGCCGTATAAACGGAATGGCTGTAAACCCCTTAAACGAAAACGAAATTTATGCATGTGCCCCAACAGGTGGTATTTGGAAATCACCCTCAGGCGGTAATAATTTTAGCACCACAACGGATGAACTTGCTGCAATAGGTTTTACAAGTATTGTGGTTGATTACACTGATCCCAATATAATTTATGCTGGATCGGGCGAGGGTGATGGACAGATATTAGTGAGCTATAGTTTAGGCGTTTTAAAATCAACGGATGGTGGTCTTACTTACCATTCTACAGGCTTGGACTGGAAAAAGAAAAATGTGAGGCAAACGCAGAAAATCGTCATGGACCCACTTGATCATAATGTATTGATCGTAACGACCAACATTGGTATTTTCAGAACCACTGATGCCGGCGCAAACTGGGTATTAGCCAAACCAGGCCAAACACGCGATATTGAATTTCAACCTGGGAACAATAACGTGGTATATGCCACAAGTGATAAAGCGATGTATCGCTCCACAGATAATGGAATTACATGGGCCACTATTACAGCTGGCCTCCCCGATCCCAACAGTATTAATCGCCTTTCACTTGCTGTAACCCCTGCAAATCCAAATTATGTTTATGCGATAGCGGGCGATGGCTCAACCAGTGGTTTTTATGGAATGTACAGAAGTGAAGATGCGGGGCTTACTTTTTCGTTGAGAGCCAATCAGCCAAATTTGCTTTCTGGAGATACTGATGGCGCAGATATTGGAGGATTCAGCTGGTACACATTAGCCATTGCTGTAGACCCAACGGATGCTGATCATGTTTTTACCGGAGGTATAAATGTTTGGGAAAGTTTTGATGGTGGAATCAACTACATTTTAAATGCACATTGGTATGAAAACAACTACAATTATGTACATGCTGATATTCATTTTTTAGATTTTATAGGAAACACCCTTTTTTGCGGCAGCGATGGTGGCTTGTGGAAGTCAACGGATTTTGGATTCTCTTGGATAGATTTGAGTGGCGGTATGCAAATTTCACAGTTCTACCGTTTGGCTGGCTCAGAGATCAATAACTCCCTAGTATATACCGGCTCTCAGGATAATGGCAGCTTTCGTTATAACGGATCATGGAAAAAAGTATATGGCGGCGATGGAATGGAGCAAGCTATTAGCCCCATTAATACAAATATTGTTTTCAGCGAATCGCAAAACAATGGGTTATCACGCAGCACTAATGGAGGCAACAGTTATGTTGAGATTACCAATGGCCTAACGGGCGTTGCTGATTGGAACACACCTTTCCTGCTTAACGCTTCGGGTGTGCTTTATGTTGGCAGGCAGGATATTTTCAAAAGCGTAAATAATGGTTCATCTTATACAAAGGTTACTGATGGTGGCCTGGGTGTGCTTAAGTATATGGCTATTTGTAAAACAGCACAAAATGTGATGTATGGTACCGATGGTGGCTCGGTTTATAAAATAAATCTTGCCAATGGAAACGTAGCCAATATTAGTTCGGGTCTTCCTGGGCCAATTAGCCATGTGGCTGTATCTGACAATGATTCAAATAAAGTTTATGTTACCATTTCAGGATTTTCCACTAACAAAGTTTTCAGGAGTATTGACGGAGGGCTAAACTGGGCAAATATTTCGGGTAATCTGCCCAATATACCTGCTGTTTCTATCGCTGTTCAAAATGATTCGCTCGAAGGCATTTACCTTGGAACCGACGCAGGTGTTTTTTATCGCAATAACAACTTTACCAACTGGCAAAGTTTTATGAATGGATTACCTAATGTTGTTATTGATGAGTTGGAAATAAACTATAATGCTGGTAAAATCCGTGCTGCTACTTATGGCCGAGGTTTGTGGGAATCTGATCTTTATGTTACATCGCCACCCATCGCCGATTTCACTGAAGACCGCACCATGATCTGCCCCGGCCAAACGGTAACGTTTACCGATGTCAGTTCTGAGGGCCCTACATCAAATACATGGACATTTCCAGGCGGCACGCCTTCATCAGCAACTGGCAGTATTGTAACCGTTACCTATCCAACAGCAGGGGTGTATGATGCCTCATTAACAGCGGGCAATGCAGCAGGTACAAACAGCACTACAAAAACACAACATATCAATGTTACCTACAATCAGCAGTCATTGCCACTAGTGGAAGGTTTTGAAACAGGAACAATCCCGGCAGGCTGGGAGGTTTTGAACCCTGATAACGATCTCTCAGCATGGCAGTTAGCCAATGTAGGGGGCTATGATGCAAGCGCACATTCATACGTGAGCCAGAACTTTGATGCAGCGGACAAGGGTGTTTTTACAATTCTGCTTACACAGAATTATGATTTAACCACCTTAAGTAATCTCAATCTTGTTTTTGATGTGGCTTATGCTAAAAAAAGTGTAACTTTAAACGACTCACTTAGGGTGGAAATTTCAACAGATTGTGGCGATAGCTGGACAACCATTTATAAAAAGGGGGGCAACGCATTAAGGACAACAAATACTTTTTATCCCAACAGTCGGTTTGTGCCTTTAGCATCGCATTGGCGAACTGAGACTGTTTCGCTTGCCGCATTTGCATCACAACCACAGGTGTTGTTTGGTTTCAAGAACGTTACTGGCACAGGCAACAATATTTATGTTGATAACATAAACATTGATATGTCAACGGGTATTAACGATGTTGGCATAAGCAATACTACTGTGTCATTATCGCCAAACCCAGTGAACGATGTTTCAATTTTAACCGTAAATACAACAACAAAAAATCGCGATAATTTTCAATTACAGGTATATAATGTGTTAGGCGAAAAAATAAAAACTATTTTGCCAGCATCAAAATCTGCGCTCACTTTCCAAATCAAGAAAGATGATTTTAGCAAGGGTGTTTATTTCTACCACCTTATTGAAAATAGACGTTTCCATTGTGCCGGAAAATTTGTTGTTGATTAACATTGGTCTACACCCTCGTAATCTTCGCTCCAATCGCATTCAGCCGCGTATCAATATGCTGATACCCCCGGTCAATCTGGTGTACATTGTGAATCACGCTCTTGCCTTTGGCTGAAAGCGCGGCGATAAGCAAAGCCTGTCCTGCGCGTATATCAGGTGAGGTCATTTCAATGCCCCGAAGCGGGTATTTGCGGTCGAGCCCAATGACCGTGGCACGGTGCGGGTCGCAAAGAATGATTTGAGCGCCCATGTCAATCAATTTGTCGGTGAAGAAAAGTCGGCTCTCAAACATTTTTTGATGTACCAACACACTACCCCTCGCCTGGGTAGCCACCACTAAAATAATGGACATAAGGTCAGGTGTAAACCCCGGCCAGGGTGCGTCGTAAATCGTAAGGATGGAACCATCAATGAATGTCTGGATTTCATAGTGTTCCTGGGCTGGGATGTGCAGGTCATCGCCTATTTTGTTAATCTGGATGCCGAGCCGTTCGAAGGTGTGCGGGATGATGCCCAAGTGTTCGATGCCCGCGTTTTTGATCGTAATGTCGCTCTGGGTCATGGCGGCGAGCCCTATGAACGAACCGATTTCGATCATATCGGGCAGGCAGCGATGTTCCGTGCCACCAAGTTGTTCCACGCCTTCGATGTGCAGGAGATTTGATCCCAGCCCTTCTATTTTTGCGCCCATGCGCTGGAGCATCCGGCAGAGTTGCTGCACATAAGGCTCGCAGGCGGCGTTGTAAATGGTGGTTTTTCCTTTGGTGAGCACAGCGGTCATTAACACGTTGGCCGTGCCCGTCACGGAGATTTCATCCATGTGGAGGTATCCGCCTTGCAGGCCACCTTTTGGTTGTTCTATATAGTAGATGTCCTTTTCGTCGTCGTATTTGAATTCCGCGCCCAGTTTCTGGAAACCAAGGAAGTGCGTATCCAAACGCCGCCGCCCGATTTTGTCGCCGCCAGGCTTGGGTAAGGTGGCCCGTCCGAATCGAGCGAGCAGTGGACCGATTAGCATCACCGAGCCGCGCAGCCGTCCGGCATCTTTCATAAATGCATCGGAACGCAAGTAGGCAATGTCTACCGTGCCTGCGCAAAAACGATAGGTATCAGGTGCAAGCCGCTCCACCGTCACGCCAAATCCGCGCAGGAGTTCAATGAGTTTGTTCACGTCCAAAATATCCGGCACGTTTGAGATCGTGACCGGCTCGTCGGTGAGCAGCACGGCGCTGATGATTTGCAGGGCTTCGTTTTTGGCGCCTTGTGGCTGAAGTTCGCCATGGAGGGGTTGGCCGCCTATGACTTCGAAATTGTCGAGTTGCATGAAAAGTGGTTTTGAGTAGTGGTGGCCTAACTTTAAACCAAGCCACCACTTTTGCACGAAAAGCGGGCGAAGGTAGGAAGCGGATAAATATTGCCAGCAATAGACTTAGTTGGATGCGTCCCAAATTTCGGTCAAGGCCCAATTATTCTTTATTTTATTAAAAATATACCCATAGCAAACCCCTCCTTCGTCCTTTGAACGAAAATACATGATCTCTTTTTCTGGCCAATCTTTCTGTGACCCTTGATAAACCGTCATAATTAGGGCGTCATCCCAGGGATTTTTTAGATGAGAATCCTCCTTATTTAGGAAAGTAACAGTTGGTAAATCATTTCCAACCATTTCATCGGTGTTTTTTAAGGGCCATTTTATCCTCCGCATTCTAAATGGTGTATCAGAGATGAAACGCAAGGTGAATCCTTCAAAAGTCTCTTCTGTCAGGAGTTTAAGGTCATGTGAGCTGTATTTCTTCTGTACCCTTTTGAATACCTGCCAAATATCTTCGGTTTTCCGGAAATAGTAATCCACCTTGTTCATTGGAAAAAGGTAAGTCACGATGGCTTGATTACTATCCAAATCGTAAGGAATGTTGAACCCTTTTTCATCTCCGAAGAGCAGATGAGGATATCCTTCCCAAACCACTCTTCTGGAGGATCCGAAATGATCTAATTCCCAAGCATTCAATGGTGGATTTTGCGTCTGCCTCCACGCGGCCATTTCACCAATTGAGTTGAAATACACCGTTTTACCGGAACCTAAAGAATCTTCAATGACATATTGAAAAGGGAAAACCACTCCAAACTGCTGAAATCCTTTATAGGTGTCTTGAAAAGTGTAGGCATACCAGGACCCAGAAAATCTGCTAATGTATTCACTGTCAATTGGAGAATGTTCTGATTTCAGGAAAGAAAACAGATTGTCAAATTTGGGTGTAATTGTATCCTCTTCTCTTGGATTAAAATTAGAATTTGAAATAATTCTGGATGTTGAATCTATGACATCAGTTCGGGATGCTTTTTGTTCAGAGGGCGTCAGATTGCAGGCCGGAAAACAAAAAATGAGTATTAATAGCCTTTGATCCATTTGAAGTAATTTTAGGTAATACTGCTGTATGCTATTTCGCGCTTCTTTTTAGGTGGGCTCCCGAAGCAAGGTCTCTGCCGGTTCCGATAAAACGGACAAAAACGAACTGCTTTTCGTATTGAAATTTTGCAATCAATCAGTACTTATTACGGGCAATATTGAAAACAATACGACCATTCCTCACCGTATCGGCATTTTTAAAATAGGCAATAACTTCGTTTGGTGTTTCAAAATCGGTATTCTCAACAGTATCGTACCAAAATTCCAAGGCTGGCCGGGCATCTGGGTATTCCTCCCAAAATGTTCGAAGTGTTCCTTTGGAAAAGGTACGCAATCTTCCCAAAACGGGAAGATTTAAAATAAAACAAAAAACAGCGCGTCCCAGATTCCTCCAAGACGCGCTGCTCCAGTACGCCGGAACTCCGTTCCGGTGCAGGTAGCGGAACAGAGTTCCGCTATACTTTCTTCTCCCACCAATGCTTCACCTTCCACCCCAGCAAATACATCACCGGCAAAATGATCAGCGTGATGAACGTAGCAAAGCCAAGGCCGAAAATAATCGTCCAGGAAAGCGGGCCCCAGAAGGCCACCGAGTCGCCACCGAAGTAAATTTTCGGGTTGCCAGTAGCAAAAAGGCTGTAGAAATCAATGTTGAAGCCCACGGCCAATGGCAACAGACCGAGGATTGCCGCAGTGGCCGTCAGCAACACCGGGGTCATACGGATGCGACCTGCTTCAACGATGGCTTCACGTACTTGCGACCCTCGCTCTCGCAAAATATCCGTGTACTCAACGAGCAGTATCCCGTTTCGCACCACAATGCCCGCCAGCGCGACAATACCCACGCCCGCCATGATGACCGAGAAGTCCATGTCGAACAATGCCATGCCGAGCAATACGCCAATGATGCTAAAGATCACCTCCGACATGATTATCAGTGTCTTGCCAATGGAGTTGAACTGCACCATTAAAATAATAAGGATAATAAAGATCGAAATCAGCAACGAATTGCCAAGGAAAGAGGCTGCATCGAGGAACTCTGCGTCTTCGCCCGCGAAGCCGACGGTCACGCCTTCCGTTGGTGGCCAGTTTGCAACGGCGTTTTTTACCGCGTTCACCACATCAGTTTGGCTGGGCTGATACTCAGAGGTGATATTCGAGGAAATCGTGACGATGCGCGACTGGTCAAGGCGACGGATGCCACCGTAAGTTGTAGTGTATTTTACATCGGCTAAGGAGGCCATCGGTACGGAACGCAGCACGCCGCCCATGTTCATGTCGCGGAACGTAATGTTGAGGTTTTCAACCGAGTTGATGTTCTCGCGCTGTTCTGGGCGGAGGCGGATATTGACAGGGATTTCATCCTCCCCGTCTTTAAATTTTGTGGCTTCTTTGCCCAAAATGGCCGTGCGGAATTCACTCCCAATTTGAGCCGTAGAAATACCTTCGCGGTTCGCGCGATCACGGTCAATCTCAATGTTGATTTCAGGTTTCGACACGATCATATCGGTACGCAATTCCTCCACGCCTGGGATGTTGAGCGAGTCGAGGTAGCGTTTTACGGAACTAGAAACGGCGATCAGTTTTTTGAAGTCATCGCCTCGAATCTCCACCGAAATTGGCTTGGGCGAAGGAGGCCCGCCAGCTTCTTGATCTACCACTATTTCCGCGCCAGGGATTACACCCTTGGTGGCTTCCCGGATCTTGTCCATATATTCCGAGGTACTCACTCCCTTGCGGTTGCCATACTCTACAAAAGCCACACCTACTTTGCCTTTGTTGGAAGTTGCTGAACGATCAAACTGATCCTCCGAAGCGCCCAATGCAACGTTCGAAATAATAGATTCTACAATTGGGTTATTTTCTCCAACGACCTCTACCACTTTACGTTCCATGATACTCGTAAGCGAGTCGGTCGTGTTTACGTCAGTACCGACCGGAAGCGTGAGATAAACATAGATGAAGTTCGGGTCAGCCTTCGGGAAGAGTACAATGTTGCGCTTGCCAGCGGCAAAGAACACAACAGAAAAAATGAGCAAGCCAACTACGCTCAACATCATCATACCGGGACGGTCGAGGGCAAAATTGAGGAATCCCGCGTAGCCGCGTTGTGCGGCAGGCCAGCCTTTAGATTGGAACCACCGCACGGCTTTTTCCAACACAAAACGGTAGAATGCTACAAACAAGCCAATAAATATCAGCAAATTGCCCATGAAGAAGTTGCCGTTCGCATAGAAATAAATCGTTGACAGCGCAAAAAGCGTGTATCCGAAAATGGTGCGACGGCGTTTTTTTACTGGAGACAATTCTGTGCCTTCGCGCTTTGAATCCCCCATGAACCATACCGCAAACACCGGATTGACGATATAGGCCACAACCAACGAAGCGGTCAGCGTAATGATAACCGTAACAGGCAGGTAGTGCATGAATTTGCCAAAAATGCCACCCCAAAAAACGAGCGGAATAAACGGCGCAAGTGTTGTGACCGTGCCAGAAAGCACGGGCAAGAATACCTCGCCGGTAGCTTTTTTGGCAGCTTGTATAATTGTCAGTTTCTTATCCTCATGGTAAATTCGGTGCGTGTTTTCAACTACGACAATCGCGTCGTCCACCACAATACCAAGTGCAAGCAGGAAAGCAAACAGTACAATGAAATTGAGGGTAAACCCAAAGGTTGGCAGTACCATGAAAGCAATACACATCGAAAGCGGCACAGACATGGCGACGAAGAGCGCGTCGGTGGCACCCATGAAAAACATCAGCACTAAGGTGACCAGGATAAAGCCAATGATAATCGTGTTAATCAGGTCGTGCAGCGTGGTGCGGGTAGCGCGGCTTTGATCACCTGTGATGCTGACTTCGAGGTTGGCCGGGAACTCGCTGGCTTTCATCTCGTCCACTACCTTTTTGATTTTGTCGGAAGCGTCAATCAGGTTTTCACCCGTACGCTTGATGACGTTGAGCGAGATGACGTTGCGGGAATTGAGGCGACTGAAACTTTCCTGCTCTTTATGACCCATGCGCACGTCGGCAACGTCCTTCAAATAAAGCATCGCGCCAGTTTGAGAGGCGACGATGATGTTTTTGATCTGTTCCACGTCTTTAAAATCGCCCCGGATAGATACAGAGCGGGTCATACCGCCGATGTCTACGTTGCCCGCCGAAATGGTCATGTTTTCGAACGCTAAAGCGTTCTCGATGTCGCGGAAGGTCAGGCTGGCCGCAGCCATTTTGTACTTGTCTACATCCACTTGAACTTCTTTTTCAAGCGCGCCCACAAGGTCTACACGGGTAATCTCGCGCATCTCTTCAATACGGTCTTTAAGATCGTCGGCATAATCTTTCAACTTGTCGAGGCTGAAATCGCCTGCGATGTTGACATTCATGATCGGAATTTCGGAGATGTCGAATTCCGTAATGGTAGGGTCTTCAAGAAGGTCGTTAGGCAGGTCACGAGAGGCCTTGTCCACTGCGTCTTTCACCTTCTGTTTGCAGAGTGGCACGTCGAGGCTGGTATTGAATTCCACGATGACGTTTGAGAAATCCTGTACCGAGTACGACGACACTTTTTTCACACCACTGATGCCCTTCAACTGT
>JACMMM010000486.1 GCA_014379065.1 Saprospiraceae bacterium | reverse complement strand
GACGAGTTAATGGCATCTCTTTACTCGTCAGACGACTTAGAGTCGTCAGACGAGTGGACAGGATTGACCAAAATTGAAAATTCCGCTGGCCAGTCGCTCGCTCAAATCCGCCGACTCTTCAAAGGAGAACACCCGCTGGGCGATGTCTGGCTGACGACTGAGCAGGATAACCAAGCAAGTGTGAGCCACACCCACATTCAATTTTTGGACGAAAAATCGGGAAAAGCCGTTGAGGTTCAAATGTCGCGCTTTCAAAACCTGCTTCAGCCTGTGTTGGTAAAAGGTCACCCGGCGCTCAGTTCACCAAGCCTCGATTATCTGCGACAGCGTACCTGGAAACAATTGGAGGCATTTCACAGCCTGAATTTGGATGCGTATCAGCGGGGGTGGTTGGCGGATAATTGAACTACAAAAGGCACAAACATCGGTCATTCAGCAAGTGCCCTTTTGTAAGTTGTCAGGCACCTTTCCCTTGCAAACGTATGCTCTACCATGGGCTTGGGATAGCGCGGTGTACCAAATTCTGGCACCCATTTTCGGATGTATTTGTGCGCTGGGTCAAATTTTTTGGTCTGTTCCGAAGGGTTGAAAATGCGGAAATAGGGCGCAGCATCTGTACCACAACCTGCCGCCCATTGCCACCCTCCGGAATTGCTGGCTAGGTCAAAATCCAACAGTTTTTGGGCAAAATACGCCTCCCCAAGTCGCCAATCGAGCAGCAAATGCTTGGAAAAGAAACTGGCCACAATCATGCGGACGCGGTTGTGCATAAAGCCGGTGGCATTCAGTTCGCGCATACCGGCATCTACAATGGGATAACCCGTGAGGCCATTTTTCCATTTTTCAAAATCTTCGGGTGCATCGCGCCATTCCACCCGGTCGTATTGCCGACGAAATGGGCTGCCGACCACATGGGGGAAATTGCCCAAAATCTGGCTATAAAAATCCCGCCAGATAAGTTCGTTCAGATAAGTAGCATTGAGCCTTTGCGCGTTGCGGGCTTTTTCTCGAATGCTGATGGTGCCAAATCGGAAATGCACCCCGAGCCGCGAGGTGCCGGGCAGACTGGGGGTGTCGCGGGTTTTGTCGTAGTTGCGGATAAGGCTTCGGGCGACGCTTGTGGGCGGGAATTCGATGCCGGCTGGCTCGAAGCCCAAGTCGGAGAGTTGAGGGGTTGAGGAGTTGAGAAGGTTGAGGGGTTGAGCATTGACTTTCAGGAAGTTGGAGAAGTATTTTTCGGTGGGATAAGAGGTCAGATAATACGAAACACGCTGAGATTCACCGTCATCGCCCTGAATGGTGCGTCCCTTCGTTTGGAGTTTTTCGAGCCAGCGTTTGCTGTACGGAGTGAACACCGTGTAGGGTGTACCATCGCCTTTCAGCACCTCGCCTTTTTCAAAAATGACGTGGTCTTTGTAGGTGTGTAAGGGGATGTTTTTGGCCGAGAGCAGTTGGCGGACGGCCTTGTCCCGCTCAATGGCATACGGTTCGTAATCGTGGTTGGTGTAGACTCCGGCGACATTGAATGCTTTCAGCAATTCCGGCCATATTTCCAGAGGTTTCCCGTAGCGAATGAGCAAGATGCTGCCCATTTCTTCGAGGCGCTTTTTCAAATCCGACACTGCGTTGTGGATGAACTCTACGCGAGCGTCCTTTTTATCCTCCAGTTCATCGAGGATTTCCTGATCGAAAATGAAGAGAGGTAGTACAGGGTAGGAGGAAGAGCCTTGCGACAGCCCCTTTAAAGCGTGATAAAGACCAGCGTTGTCTTCCAGGCGTAGGTCGCGACGAAACCAGAAGAGGGAGATGGGTTGGGGCATCAATAGAATTTAATAAGCCTGAATCAACACTTCTGCTGGAATTCTCAGTTCGCGGTTGAGTTTTCGGATCATCTCCAAACTGAGTTTGCGCTCGCCTGAAAGTATCTCAGACTTACGGCTTCTGCTTCCAAGTATGCGAATGAGTTCCGCCTCAGACAATCCCATTTGCTCCAATCGGAATTTAATGGCCTCAATAGGATGAGGCTTGGGCATTGGGTAGTACAGGTTTTCAAATTCCTTGACCAGTATAGAAAGGATTTCCAACTCATCGCCAAGTTCAGTACCCGGCTCAAGGTCTATTTGCATCAATTCGTAGATACGTTCGAGTGACGCTTCGTATTGCGACTCTGTTCTAATCGGCTTTAACATATTTGACAGTTTAATATAAAAAATTACCGAATCACTACGTCTTTAATATATTCCTCTCCCAACTCAGCATTGAGTAAATCCTTGATCTTGTCTTTCGCATACGAAAGCTCGTGCTTGAGCGGCGCAGAGAGAATACTAAGGTACAATACACCCTTGCGCACCGTGATCTGGGAGGTATAGGTATTAATAGTTTTACCCATGAGCGAGGCCCATAAAGACTTGACGCGCATCTCATTGAGTTGCGATCCTAGGCGGTATTCTTTGATCATCGCCTGCATGGCTTCGGCAAGGGAGTAGTCGTTTTTTTGTTTCATCAGAAAGAATAGACAGCATTTAAGTTTGGCACGGGCAATAACTGAGGGGACTCTTTCCGCGAAAAATATGCGTTTAACGTAAGCCCGGCCCCGAAACCCAAATGTCTTGTCACTGATAATTCCCAGTTGGCGGTAGTTGTGATACCTGCAAGCAGGTTTGTTTGTGTATGGCTTTTTGAACTGTATTCCTCCCACTCGCGAAAATCTTTTTCACTCATACCTGTGCCACATTCCAGAGGTTGATTGTACGGCGGTATCTTCTTAATAATACTGGACATGGAGATGCCTGCGTCTAAACGCCACATTGAACGATTGGTCAGCGATCTTTTATGCCAGCTATACACCAAATCCGTATTGATCACGTGCATGCGAATGTCGTCCGCCGCATTGCCCATTGCATCTGTAAGGAACATGGTTTTTATGCCAAGCGAGTGTCTAGGCTTTAAATCTTGATAATAGGCCAAGGAAACTTGCCCAATATTATCCCCGCATACCGGCAGATAAAACAAGCCAAAGACAACGGATTTATTCTGGGCAAAAACTGGTGCACTGTAGCAAAGTGCAATAAGCAACACGAAAGTGGAAAGTTGTTTCATAAGCAAGAATCATATTTTTAAAGAAGACGCAGCAAACATACTAAACGCTCCACAATTTTCTGGTGGCTCTCGCCATTCAGTTTTTACCCCGTCACTTTCCCGTCACAAACGACTTTGAATTTCCAGCCCTACCCCACCCTAACCTACTTTTGCGGTTCAATTTTAAGAAAATGGCAACCAACCAATCACCAGTAACTAATCCACCAACCCAGCTCTTCCTCCGCGCTGCCCTCGGCGAAACCACCGAACGCCCGCCTGTGTGGCTCATGCGCCAAGCCGGGCGCATCTTGCCGCAATATCGAGCCCTTCGCCTGCGATTCCCCGATTTCAAGGCTTTCGTAAAAACGCCTGAAGCCGCCGCCGAAGCCACGCTCCAGCCCGTGGACGAACTGGGTGTGGATGCAGCCATTGTTTTTTCTGATATTTTGGTCGTGCCAGAAGCCATGGGACTGAACTACGAAATGATCGAGGCCAAAGGGCCGCGCTTCCCAAAAACCATTGAAAGCCAACACGATGTGGAAGCGCTTCGCTCAGGCGCCGAAGCCGCTGAATCTCTGGAGTATGTGTACGAGGCACTTCGAGTCAGCAAGCGAGCACTCGCCGACCGTGTGCCACTCATCGGTTTTGCAGGTGCTCCGTGGACAATTCTCGCCTATATGGTAGAAGGTAGTGGCAGCAAGACTTTTTCAAAAGCCCGGCGCTTGCTGTACACCGAGCCTGTGCTCGCCCACACCTTGCTTCAAAAAATTACGGATACCACCATCGCCTACCTGCGCCAACAGGTTGTTGCTGGAGCCGATCTCTTGCAACTGTTCGACTCTTGGGCTGGCGAATTGCCAGCAGCACATTATCGTGCTTTTGCAGTGCCTTACCTGCGCCAAATTTGCGAGGCCATGCCCGAAGTTCCGAAGACTGTTTTTGCCAAAGGGGCTTGGTTTGCACTGGAAGATTTGGTGGGATTGCCTTGTCAGGTGATTGGTCTGGATTGGAATATTGACCCGGCGTTTGCAAAACAAAAAATCGGTGGTGGAAAAGTTTTACAAGGAAATTTGGATCCCTGCGCACTTTATGCTGACACGCAAACCATTGAAAAAGAAACTGTTGCGATGCTCCGCGCATTTGGCGGGAATCATATTGCAAACCTGGGACACGGGGTGTACCCAGATACGCCACTTGATGGGGTGCGGGCGTTTGTGGGGGCGGTGAAAAACTTTCAGTACTAAGAGCCTATACGCCTGTACTGAAACAAAGTTTTTTTTTGAAATAAGGCAATGCGTTCCTTTGTGGAAGATACAGATGAACGCACTTCCAAAAATCGTAATCGTAGGGGCCGGCCGCATTGCCTGGCATTTGAGCAAACGCTTGAAAAGCAAGGGGCTGCCCGTTGCGCAGGTCATCAGCCGTACCGCCGAAAATGTCGAAGCCTTGGCTGAAAGTCTCCACACCGCCTGGTCTGATTTGCCAGCCGATTTGCTGCCAGATGCAGACTGGGTTATCCTTGCGGTGCGCGACGATGCGATTGAAGAAGTGGCTGAAGCCTTCGCGCCTTATGTCAAGAACGCGCTCGTGACGCATACTTCTGGCGGCACCGCAGGGGCCGTTTTAGCGGTGCATTTTGAGCGGTACGGTGTTTTTTATCCGCTGCAATCCTTTTCCTTGGAACACATGCCGGTTTGGTCAAAGATCCCTTTCTGCGTGGATGCCCAATCCGACGAGGATGTTTTGTTCCTGAAAAAAATTGCCAAAACCATCGGTAACCTGGTCTATCGCGTCAACGACGAGCAACGCGCCCTGCTCCATGTGGCGGCCGTATTTGCCAACAACTTTGCAAACCGTTGCTTCGCCATCGCTGAGAAAATCTTAGATGAAAACGACTTGCCTTTCGAGCTGCTCCACCCGCTCATGGAGGAAACGCTCGCCAAAGCCTTGCAGGATTCGCCCGCCCGGATGCAAACAGGCCCAGCCATGCGCGGCGATGTAGACACGGTGCGACGACACCTCAATCTGTTGGCAGAAAATCTTGAATGGCGGGAGATTTACCGGGAATTATCAGAGAATATCAATCCAGACTTGAAAGTATAGCCCTTCAGACAACTGGACACTTTGACATTGGACATTGGACTTGCACTCTATAAACCTGAAAATCATGCACTTACCGAACCATGTTCAACATCCAATGTCCAATGTCCAGTAGTCTCACCAATCCTTTTTTGAGCCTTTAGGCTTGGTTTGTTGTTGTGCAGCACGATATTTTTGGGCGTTTTTGCGGTCGTCAGGGCCGATGGCAGTCTCAAGGAGCCGCTTGGCATCCTCCTTTTTTAATCGCTGCTCTTCCATCTTTTTTTGTTGCTCGCCTTGGGGTTTCTGAGGCTGCCCCTGCTGATTTTGCTGGGGCTGATTGGGCTGGTTTTGCTGTTTGTCTTGTTGGTTTTTAGGGTCTTGATTAGAGGTCTGATTTTGATCTTGGTTCTGCTCTTGTTGTTGTTTCTGTTGTTGTTCCTTCTCTTTTTTCTCCTCTTCCCTAAGCCGTTTTTTGGCCATTTGGAGGTTCATTTTGGTGCCTGGGTCGGCGGGACGGTGGCGCAAACTTTCTTCATAAGCCCGCACCGCTTCTTTGTGCTTCCTTTGTTTCAAACAGGCATCTCCGAGATTGTGCAGCGCATCCGCTCGATGAGCCGAGGTCCTCACGTTTTCGGCCCCTTGGTGGAACCGCTTTTCTGCATCTTCAAAATTTCCTTGTTGATAAAGTGAATTGCCCAAATTGTAGACCGCTTGAGCATTGCCTATTTCGTGGTCGGCAGCAATGCGATACTGCTTTTCCGCAGCTTTGTAGAGTTCCTGATCATAAGCGCGATCTCCCTTTAACAAAGGCGTGTGCGTGGATTGCGAGAAAGCCGAAGTCCAGCACAAGATGGAAAACAAGCAAAGTATTAGACCTGAAAATTTCATTTTTTTCCTTGTTTTTTCCAAAAAGAGATGGCCATTTCCAAGCCAAGAAAAAGCAGGACTGGCAGCAAAAACCACTGATACCACGATTCCATTTCATCCAAAGAGCGTACTTCCATAGCCTTTTTCTCGAGTCCGCCCACTTTGCGTTCGATGGCCGCCACTGCCCGATCACTTTGGCTGACACTGAGGGCTTGGCCGCCTCCAGCAAGCGCGATTTTGCGCAGCAAATCCTCGTTGAGCCGGGTACGTACCACATCGCCCTTTTCATCGCGCTTATACTGGCTACCTTCCCAATCGCTGGTGGGGATGGGGCCACCATCCGTCGTTCCGGCGCCTACTGGGAGTATCACCGTGCCATTATCATAAGATTTTTTGGCGGCGTCAAGTGCTTCTTCATCATGGTTTTCGCCATCGGTGATCAGCACGACGGCACGCCCTCCACCGGGTTCAGCCTCGAAGGATTTTTCAGCCAACTCGAGCGCCGAAGCAATCGCAGTGCCTTGTTCCGTGAGCAAATCGGGGCTGGCACTCTGGATACTTTGCAACACAAAGGGGTAATCAGTGGAAAGCGGCACTGCAAGGAAGGCATTGCCAGCAAAAAAAATGAGCCCAATACGTTCACCTTCAAGGGTATGCACGAGTTTTTGGGCAAATATTTTGGTAAGTTCGAGGCGATTGGGCGCTACATCGCGGCATAGCATACTTTGCGAAATATCAAGCGCGATGAACACATCGGCAGATTTTTGGGTAGTGGTCTGTTTTTTACCCCCCCGTTGTGGATTGGCCCATGACACGGCCAAAAGAGTAAACGCAAGCATGAGCAACGCGCCTTTTGCCCAAAATTTGTTTTCCGAAAAAACGGGCATCAAGCGCGAAGTGTCGCCCAAACGAGCAAGCGCCCTGCGCCGCCAATGCCGATAGCTGATTAACAGCAATAGCAAAATCGGCACGGATGCAAGCAGCCATAAGAATTCAGGGTGCTGGAATTTAAACATGGGGCGAAGGTATTAGACTTTGGACACTTGGACGTTGGACACTGGACTTGCACTCAGACAGATTAAAAAGCGAAAAAAATCCGTAAAAACGATGGTTTCAATTCAGAAAATCTTGCTTTTTGGAAAATTGACCTTCATTAAACCGCAATGAATCGCTGTCCAAAGTCAAAGTGTCCAAAGTCCAAGAAGGTAGTAGAGTCAAAAAAACTCTGGCACAAAACCCTTCTTATAACCTATTTTTGCAAGAAAATAAAACAAATGGGTGCAACAGCCAAAT
>JACMMM010000485.1 GCA_014379065.1 Saprospiraceae bacterium | reverse complement strand
GAAAAACGCCATTTTTGTCGGTAATGGTAGATTCGTTGCCCGCTTTTACCAGCGCGCCTTCCACGGCATCGCCGCCTTCGTCAATGATACGGCCAGCGAAGCTGACATCGGCCAGTGGGCCATCTTCGGAGAGGCCGTCTTCACCGCAAGCCACGAAAAATGCGCTGATTAACAGCGCCAACGGAATGAGCAATTTCAATTTTTGCATGATGTGTAGCAGTTTGTGTTAAAAAATTTGTGTTGGTGACTGCTACACGCAAATACTTGGGCAGGGGTTGGGTGTCAACATGGGTCATCCCGAATTTTAAGCATTCTCAGGCTTTGTTTGATTGATGATTGACAATTACATGAATGTTGATTTTTGATGTGATGGACGATGTTATTATGGACGATTGCGGCACACCAGCCATTATCAATCCCACATCACATCAAAAATCAACATTCATGTAATCGTCATTCATCAATCAGAGGCAATTGGCTCAAAATTCAGACGCAATTGGCTCAAAATTCGGGATGACTCATGTTAATTCCCCCCTTCCAACTCATCCCCAAAACTATCGTCCGGCTTTTTCGGCTTCTTGGGGTCGCCGCCCTCGTCCAGTTCGTCGTTGTAAATATCTGGCGAGAAATCTTCCTCGTCGCCCGCCGGCCCGAGGTTGCTTTCGTAGGCCGCGCAATTGGTCTCGATGCCGAGGTCGCCGGCCGGGCGCTCAAAGCGGGCATTGAAGTCGTAGCCAGATTTGGGGTCTTTTTCCAAGCGGCTGATGAAGGAGGCAAAAATTGGTCTTGCCATGCGTGCTCCCTGCCCGTCGCCGAGGCTGAGGAAACGAATCCAGCGATCTTCTCCACCGACCCAGGTGCCCACCACAAGGCGTGGCGTGACGCCCATGAACCAACCGTCCGTATAGTCGTTGGTGGTGCCGGTCTTGCCGCCCACCTGGCTTTTGAGCGTGTTGATGCCGGGCGCGCCTTTCACATTGTACTGCAACATTTCGAGCATTACCCAATCGGTGTTGGCAGGCAAAGCGGCGTGTTCTTCTGGCACGGAACGCCACAGCACGCGACCGTTTTTGTCTTCTATTCGTTTGACCACGAAGGGCAAACCGTACATCCCTTTGTTGGCGAAAGCGGCGTAAGCCCCGCTCATTTCGTAGGGCGTGAGGTCGGCAGAGCCGAGGCACATGGCGGGCGAACCGGGCAGGATGATATAACGGCCATTCGCCTGGCGTGTGGAGTCAATGCCGAGCTTGTTGCAAAGGCCACGCACTGGCTCGGTGCTGCCAAGTTCCCGCATCAGGTAGGCGCTGACGGTGTTCACGGAATTTTTCAAGCCCTCTTTCAAATTCAAACGTGCTCCCGAATAAATCCCTGTCGAGTTTTTAGGCGTCCAATCCGCATAATGTTGAAAATTCATGTACCGGGCTGGAATCGTAACAGGGTTGTCGTAGACCTCATAGCACGGGCTAATGCCTTGATGCGCAATGGCCGTGGCATAGACGAATGGTTTGAAGGTCGAGCCTACTTGCCGTCGAGTGTGGATGTGGTCATACTGGAAATATTTGAAGTTGACGCCACCAACCCAGGCCTTGATTTCGGAAGATGTGGGGTCTATGGCCAGGATACCCGTTTGCAGAAACATCCGGTGGTAGCGGAGGCTGTCCATCGGGGTCATCACGGTGTCTTTTTCGAGTTTTGGATTGTTCCAGGTAAAGACCTTCATTTTCACCGGCTGTGCGTACTGTTTCCTGATGTCAACGCCTAAGGCGCGGTATTGCGATTTTGAATCCGTCCATTCCTTGTCGGCCATGATGCGGCGGTAAGCCGTCGCCTGTTCGCTGGTCACGAGTTTGGCTAGCAGCATTTTACCCAGATAGCCGGGGGTTCTTTCTTCGTTCATCATCCGCTCCACGTCTACGGCGCGAAGATCGAACTCATGGCGTTTTTTTATTTTTTCAGCCACGGCGTCCATGTATTTCGGCCAAAGCGTTGCAAAGCGATCGCCGTCGCGCATCAGTTTCCAGATTGATTCTTTTCGGCCTTGTAATTCTTCGTCGGTCGCGTCGCCTGAGCGGTAAGTCCAAGGGTCGCGACCTTTCCAGACCTGGAAAAAACGGGCTTGGATTTTTTTCATTTGTTCCGCCATGGCCGCTTCGGCGTGTTGCTGATAAACGGGATCAATGGTGGTATAGATTTTCAGGCCATCGCGGTAGATATCGTATTTCGAGCCGTCGCGACGTTTGCATTCGGGAAGTTCGAGCAGTGAGTCTCGCACGATTTTTTCCAAATAATCACAGAGGTAGGGAGCCTTGTCGTCGGTAAAATTCACCGATTTGAATTGCAGCCCCAGAGGCAGTATTTTCAGGCTGTCGTATTGACTTTCGGTGAGCACCCCGTTTTTTTTCATTTGGGAGAGCACCACCCAACGGCGCTTAATGCCACGATCAGGGAAGCGGTTGGGGTTATAATATGAAGGATTCCTGAGCATCCCGATCAGCAGCGAAGATTCTTGGATATTCAAAGATTCTTGGTCTTTGTTGAAGTAAACCTCCGCTGCAGCGTGTATCCCAAAAGCATTGTTTACAAACTCGGCCTTGTTGAGGTACATGGAAATAATTTCCTCCTTGGTGTAGGCGCGCTCGAGTTTGACCGCCGTGATCCATTCCCGCAATTTGATATAGATCAGTTTGAACGTTTTTTGAATTTTGTTCAGCCCTTTAAAATTGCGGTCGGAATAGAGCATTTTTGCCAGCTGCTGTGTGATCGTAGAGCCGCCGCCGCCACTTTGATCGCTGAGCAGCACGGTCCGGACCACCACCCGTGCCACTGCCCGCCCATCAATACCGCAATGTTTCCGAAAACGGATGTCTTCCGTGCTTATAAGCGCGTTCACCAAGTGTGGGCTAAGGTCTTCATAAGGCACCGGGATACGGTTTTCGACAAAATACCGCCCCAGCACATCGTTGTTGCTTCCGAGCACTTCGCTCGCCACGGCAGAGGAAGGGTCTTCCAGTTCGCGGAATGAGGGAATGGCCATCATGCTGATAATCAGGAACATCAGTAGTAGCGTAGCCAAGCCACCCAAAAAGAGCCGCCAGCTCCAGCGCACGATTTTGTGGTAGAGCGGCATTCGCTTTTCTTGCAAAGCGGCTTTTATAGAAATTAGATGCTGAGGTTCCATAGTATGAGAGGGCGTGAGAGGGGTGTGAGAGAACGTGAGAGAGATGGCGTGGGCAATAAACATTGAAGCGCAGGCAAAAGTATGAATGCGTTTTGGAAAAAAATATTTTGTGTTAAAAAGGGTGTTTGTGTTCAAACAGATTTCAAGGGCCGTCGCAAGGCTTTAAGATGGCAGGAATTCGCATTTGCGGGTCACGGTCATTTCAAACTTCGAAATTTAAACCTCGTAGGTTTTTAGAAGAAAACGAAGATTGACAATGCGCCCTTCCCGACCTTAGTCCCATGAAACCGTTGCTCCCAGCCTTTGCCATCCTTTTGCTCACAACCTGCTCTCCCGCTCCAAAGCAGCCCCTGGTACCTGCTTTTTTTTGCTGGGAAACGACTCTCGACATCTCAGCCTCCGAACGCGAGATTATGGACTCTTTGGGCTGTAAAAAACTGTATATCAAAACATTAGACATCGGACGTATTCCTGCCACGGGCGAAATTGAACCTTATTCTATTACCGATATATCCGACACCATGGCTTTGGCCGGGCTTGAAATCATCCCCACCTTTTTTATCACCAACGAAGTTTTTCAAAACATTGCTTCAGAAAAAATGGATTGGCTGGCGAGTAAAATTGTTGCCACCCTCACCCCCTTCAGGGGGCTGGGAGCAGGGGAGGTTTTATTCGATTGCGACTGGACGCCCTCTACCCGCGAGGCATTTTTCCTTTTTTTGAAAAAAATGCGCGGCAAACTCCCGTCCGGCACGACAATTAGCGCCACGATCCGCCTCCATCAGTACAAATTTCCAAAACAAACCGGGGTGCCGCCCGTAGATCGGGGCATGCTCATGTTCTACAACACCGGCGACGTGGACGAGGAAAGCGAGCGCAACACCGTTTTCCACCCCGACGACGCACTGAAATACCTTAACGGTGCGTCCAAAAACTACCCCTTGCCCTTGGATCTGGCATTGCCGCTTTTTTCTTGGGGACTGATTTTCCGAGAGGGCGAGCTCTGGAAAATCGTGCCGGGGCCGCTCCCACTAGACGAGATGCGCCGCAGTAAAAAATATGTGGAACAACCCGCTACCGAGCCTTTCTCAGCCCGCTTGTGGGAACTGAAGGAGGGCACATTCCTCGGCGGCCATTACCTTCGCCCTGGCCACCACCTGAGGGTATCGGCGATATCGCCCGAACTGCTTTTCAAAGCCGCTTTACTCGCCCAAAAACTCGATCTGGCCGATGATGCGTCGGTGGCTTTTTTCCATTTGGGCATCGCTAAGTCGGAGCATTTTTCTGCACAACTGCTTGATAGCTTATGCAAAAGCGTTCGAAAGTAAAATATCCAACGTCCGAAATTAAATATCCAATGTCCAACAAGGAATGTCCAATGTCCAAGTCAGTAGAAGCCCATGGTCACTCTGGGAAGCCTTGGACATTGGACATTCCTTGTTGGATATTGGATATTAAACCCCTATTAATAGGAATTTTTATAATTGCACTCTTCACCTCCTTCAGCCCACCAGAACCCGTTTACGCTCCCTGCATACCGCATAGCCAGCCATTTTACGGCTACACTTTTTTTGACGCAGATTTTGTGGATGCGAGCGCTGCCTACGCGCCGTTTTTTCTGCGGTTTGGCGATTACTACGAACGCAATTACAACCCTGAACTCCTTCAGAAAAAGGAAAATTGCGAGGAGTGGAGCGAACGGTTTTGCAGCAAAGCCAAGTGGGAAGATGTGGCCGCTGTGATCTATGAATCTGATGAATACGATCTTGCCCGATTGCATGAAGCCGCAGGCGACCCGAGCCGAAAAACGCCCCTGCCGTTCCGACTGGAAGACAACAACTTTGCCTACGTGGTGGCCTACAACGGCTGCGTGGAGGTGACGCGCTACCTCACTTTTGCAAAGCGCTGCGAGGAACACGTGGTGGCTCGGGGCGACAAATGGAAAGCCTCGCAACGAAATATCCCGGTCATGCTGGATCTGATTCGAGAGGGCAAACAGCGATTTGAAGACACCCAATCGCATTTTGTGCGGGCGCGATACGCCTACCAGTTGGTGCGGCTGGCGCACTACGCAGGCGCTTGGCAAACGACGCTCGACCTTTTCAACGAACTGATGCCCAGAGTAGACCGCAAGAAAAAAAGCATTCTTTTTTATTGGACGCTTGGTCATGTAGCGGGCGCGATGCAGAAGCTAGGCAAATACCCCGAGGCGGCGTACCGCTACTCGCTCATTTTCCGCAGCTGCCCATCCAAGCGCTCCCAGGCTTACCGGAGTTTCAAAATCCGCAACGACGACGACTGGCAAAAAGCCCTGCGTCTCTGTAACAGCGACGCAGAAAAAAGCACGCTCTACATCCTCCGCGCGGGCGGCTCGCACACTTGGGCCGTAGCTGATATGGAGGCAATTTACGAACTCGATCCGCAAAACCCGCAACTCGAACTCCTGCTCGAGAGCGATGTGCAGGAGTTGGAAAAAATATACCTCCATACACCCGTCACCGATGAAAAAAATGGCCGCACCATCGGCAAAATTAAACGCGAGGCCGCCACGAAACATCTGCTCGATTTGCAAAAATTTGTGCGCCGCGTCATTCGAGAAAAACAAGTCAGAGAGCCCAAAATCTGGCGGGCGGTGGACGGCTATCTCGAACTGCTAGCCAACGACCGTTATGCTGCGGCCAAAACTTGGGATCGCCTTGAATTTGACCTGAAAGACGGCACCAAGCAGAGCAAAAACATCTTCCAGCAACTCGAAATATGGCGCTGCCTGCTCGAGGTGATGAACCTCGACACTACGGCTACCGATACGGTGGATCACCTCGCCTACAAGGTGCGCAGCCTTGCAGCGTTTGGCCAAAACCCGTACTTCGAGCCATTTTTACAAGAGTGGCTTTCAAGGGGATATGCGGAGAACAACCACCCCGGCAAGGCGATGTTCGCGGCATACCCGCCCCACACCATCCGCTACAATCCGCGCCTTGACGTGATCGAGGATTTGCTGAAATTGGCGAATACCAGCGATCCCATTTTGCTCGAACAGACGATGAAACTCGATACAAACCCTGAGCGCATCAAAGCTTATTTTTTGGAGACAAAAGGGGTCTATTTTCTCGGCCTCGGCGAGCCGGAAGCCGCCGCTTCGGTGATGCGCCAAATCAGTCCGGGGGAGCAATCTCGTATGACGCAGTTTGTCCCTTTTGCCAACCGTTTCGGGGAAAAAATTAGCCGGGAGAGCCCCAGGGAATCAGCGCTCAATCGCCTCCAAATTGTAGAGCAACTCATCCAATACGAACAGCAAGCCAAAGCCGCCGAAGCACTGCACGACACGAACGAAGCCAAAATCTGGTTGCGGCTCGGCGATTTCTGGTACAACACCTCCTACTTCGGCTACGAGTGGGAAGTGCGCGATTTCTACCGCGACGGAAACAACCAACTACGCCTGGCCCAAGGCCCGGTGTTCCCCCTCGAAGGTGCGCCCGACGGCAACCGCGAGAACCTCGATCTCAAGTTGGCCCTGGAATACTATGAAAAAGCATACCGGGCCGCCCCAACCCAGGAAATGAAAGCCCGCACGGCATTCATGGCCGCGCGTTGCCAGCAAAAAATGTGGTTTTGCAGTCCCGAGTGCCGCTACCGTCCGGGCAGCCCGCTGATTCCGATTTTGCCCGCAGAATACATGATTTACTACGATGTTTTGATTTCAAAACATGCCAGGACGAAGTATTATGATGCGGTGGTGAAGGAGTGTAAGTGGCTGGAGATGTATGCGCGGTGAAGGGCGTAGCGTTTTATCATGTTCAGTCTTCGTTGTTTTCTTTGATTTCCCTGCCACACCAGATCACTTTTTAAGCAGCAGCTTCTCTCGAGTTCTCACGAGCGGGCGCGAGGTTGCTGGGGACTACGATAAAATTGACTGGGACAACAAAGCCCGAGCCTGTTATTACCATGAAAAACTGTACCTACGCTACCAAATTTTCATGGATCAATGCTTATCGCCATCGCCTACGCCGCCCTGTTACTTGCCTATCGTTGGGGATGGCGGGCTTTGCCGGAAAGAGGATTGTCCGAAGGTTTTGAGCCACAAACCACCATCACCCTCCTCATCCCCGCCCGCAACGAAGCAGAAAATATCGGACTTTGCCTAAGGTCAGTTTTGGATGGTACTTACCCTCCAAATCTTTTGGAAATCATCGTGTTAGATGATTTTTCGGAGGATGAAACCGTCGAGCTCGTACACCAACTTCCCGAAAGTTTGGAACTTTTGGGAAGTTCCATCTCTTCCATCTGCCTCGCCGACCATCTCCCGCCCGAAGCCCGATTTACCCCCAACAAAAAGAAAGCCATCGAACTTGGCGTAGCCCAGGCAACAGGTGAAATCATCGTGACCACAGACGCGGATTGTATCGTTCCTAAAGAGTGGTTGTTTTTGATTGCATCTGCATTTGAAAATCCGCAGACCCAAATTGTCTGCGCCCCGGTCGCATTCCATCGAGAAAAAAACCTGCTCCAAAGATTTCAGTCGTTGGATTTTTTAGGGCTGATGGGCATCACTGGTGCAGGACACCAAATGGGTTGGCACACCATGGCCAACGGCGCAAATCTCGCTTTCCGAAAACAGGTTTTTGAGGCTGTGGGCGGCTATGCCGGCAACAAGCATTTGGCTTCGGGAGATGATATGTTTCTGGTACAAAAAGTGGCCGCGCGATGGCCAGACAGCGTGACATTTCTCAAAAGCCTTGAAGCAACCGTACTGACCGAGGCCGTGCCGACTTGGCGAGCATTTTGGCAACAGCGGTTGCGTTGGGGTACTAAAAATGCCGCGCTGCCAAGTTGGCCACTGCGGCTGTCGCTGCTCACGGTTTTCCTTTTTTGCTGGAGTATTTGGGTGAATCTGGCATGGGGCATTGCTTATACCCTTGTTGGTGTTCTCGCCAACAACCAGGCTGCTGTAGTTAGCGTCCTCGCCAACAGCCTCTGGGTTTTCCTTTTTCAAATAACCGTCAAGGCGTTTTTTGATTATTTTTTCCTCTCTGAAATGTGTCGATTTTTCAAACGCGAGGATTTGCTGCGCTGGTTTTTACCTTCGTTTTTTCTACACACGGCGTACATTGCGCTCCTTGGAACGGCCAGCATTTTTTCAAAAAAATACGAATGGAAAGGGCGGCGAAGCTCCTAATGTTTGCGATTAACGACCTTATACCCTGAACAAAACCTACTGAAACTCGTTTTTCGGTCACCCTCTCGCATGCTCACATCTCTCACCCTCTCACGTCTCTCACTATCTCACATCTCTCACCCATGTCCCACCTAAAAGAAGGCGACCTCGCCCCCTCATTTTCGGCCCTCAACGAAAAAGGCCAAACCGTCAACCTCGCCGACTACCAAGGCAAAAAACTCGTGCTCTATTTTTACCCAAAAGACGACACGCCCGGCTGCACTGCTGAATCTTGCAGCCTGCGTGACGGCTACCCGCGTTTCCAAGCCCAAGGCTATGAAATCTTGGGCGTAAGCCCTGATTCTGTGAAAAAACATGTCAAATTCCAAGAAAAATACAGTCTTCCGTTCAATTTGCTGGCCGACGAAGACCACTCCGTGTCAGAGGCTTACGGCGTTTGGGGCGAAAAAAAATTCATGGGTAGGGCCTACATGGGCATTTTGCGCACCACGTTTATAATTGACGAGGCGGGCAAAATTGAGCGGGTCATTTCAAAAGTGGATACAGGAAACCACACAGAGCAGTTGTTGGACCAGTAATGCAACGGTTTTCATGTTTCACCTGCCATAGCTTTCCTGCCCGTCGAGCCTTGGCAGGCGGGAGCGAAGGCAGGTAAAGTAAATTTCAATCGTTGGTTTTAGCACTTTGAGTAGTTTTACGGCTTGCCCGCCGAAACCTTGGCGTAGGCGGGTTCGTATCTTTCAACTTTTTTTAGCCGCCGAGGCCCCCCTGCCCGCCAAAGCTTGACAGGCGGAGGCATCCGTCGGCATTGTGCCAAGTTTATTAACATTGCTGCTCTTGTCTTCCTGCCCTACCAGGAGAGGTAAAAGCGAAAACTCTATCAACTTAACAGCATTCATGAAAAAAATCGGAATCCTACACGGTAAAGAGACTTCATTCCCCGAAGCCTTTGTGGCGCGGGTCAACTCCAAAAATGTAAAAGGCGTGGCAGCAGAGCCTACCCATGTGGACGAACTCATGCAGGGCAACCCTAGCCCCTACGCGGTGATGATTGACCGCATCAGCCAAGACGTGCCTTTTTATCGCGCTTTCGTGAAAAACGCAGCACTCAACGGAACGGCTGTGCTCAACAATCCATTTTGGTGGAGCGCCGACGAGAAGTTTTTCAACAACTGCCTGAGCACCAAAATTGGGGTTCCAGTCCCCAAAACCATTCTTCTGCCGTCAAAGGAAATGCCGCCGGATACCTCCGCGCAGAGTTTCCGCAACATGAAATACCCGCTTGAATGGGACAACATGATCGAATACCTTGGCGGTTTCCCGCTCTTTATGAAGCCCCACTCGGGCGGCGGCTGGAAAAGCGTGTACAAAGTGGAGAATTTCGACGAGTTTTTCCGGGACTACAACGAGACCAACACGCTGGTGATGATGCTTCAAGAAGCCATTGAGTTTGATGCCTATTTCCGTTGCTACTGTCTTGGTGGAAAGTACGTACGCATCATGGACTACGAGCCACGCAACCCCCACCACCTGCGCTATGTGGCCGACCACAAAGTGAGCAAAGAACTCCGCGAGCAAATGCACGATCTTGTGCTGCGCATCAACCACTATCTTGGCTACGACTTCAACACAGTTGAATTTGCCATCCGCGACGGCATTCCTTATGCCATTGATTTTTGCAACCCAGCGCCCGATGCCGACGTGAATTCGGTAGGCGAGGAGAATTTTGAATGGGTGGTGGAAACAGCTGCTAAAATGACCATCGAAAAAGCACTGGCGCACAAAGAAGGTGGCAACAACCTTACTTGGGGTCAATATGTGCAGGATTCGGTAGCGGGGCGGATGTCGTCCATCCCTACGGAAGCCAAATCTGCAAAAGCACCCAGCAAAGCTAAAAAATAATATCCAATATCCAACAAGGAATGTCCAATGTCCAAGTAAGCATTGGGCTTAGTTGCTCACATTGACAAATGCCAAAAGCAGCGCCCTACTTGGACATTGGACATTCCTTGTTGGATATTGGATATTTACGACCTAAACCATGTACCCAGACCTTTCCTATCTCTTCCACGATTTGCTCGGCACCGCGCCCGACAACTGGCTTTCCATATTTAAAACCTTTGGTTTTGTACTCGCGCTCTCGTTTTTAGTGAGCGCACTGGTGTTCAACATCGAACTGCGGCGCAAGGCCCGCGAGGGTTTTTATCAGCCCGTGACCGTTTCGTTCACGGAAGGTCTGCCTGCTACTGGGGGGGAAATTTTTGCCAATGCCTTTGCGGGTTTACTCATCGCAGGGAAGGGCTTTTATGCCTATCAGCATTACAGCGAATTTCGGCTCGACCCGGCCTCAGTCATACTCTCGGCGAAGATGCACTGGATAGCGGGCATTATCGGTGCGGCTGTTTTGGCAGGCATTACTTGGTGGGACGGACAACGGCGGCGCAAAAACCCGCCCATCACCGTCGAGCGACAGCTTTATCCGCACGACCGCTTGAGCGAGATGACCGTGATGGCAGCCATTGGTGGCATCGTGGGCGCTAAACTTTTTGACCTTTTCGACAATTGGGAGTCGTTTTTGAAGGACCCTATTGCTGCTCTGACCTCGGGCGGCGGTTTGGCGTTTTTTGGTGGATTGGTATTGGGTTTCGTGATGGTGGTGTGGTTTATGTGGCGACATAAAATACCGTTCTTGCCCACCGCTGATGCTGTAGCACCCTCATTGACAGCGGGTTATGGTTTTGGCCGCATCGGTTGCCAACTCTCTGGTGACGGCGATTGGGGCATCACTAACAATGCACCCAAGCCTGATTGGATGTCTTTTTTACCCGACTGGATGTGGGCTTATCGTTACCCGCACAATGTGCTTAAAGAAGAAGTGCCCATTGATGGTTGCAGTTTTGATTATTGCAAGCAATTGGCCGAACCAGTGTTCCCCACTCCCTTTTACGAGGTGATGATGATGATCGTCGTTTTCGGCATTTTATGGGCTTTGCGCAAGCGTGTGAAGACGGTGGGTATGCTCTTTTTCATTTATCTTGGCCTTATAGCGGTAGAGCGTTTTATCATTGAAAAAATCCGGGTGAACGTGGTCCATGATGTGTTGGGGTTCCAACTTACGCAGGCTGAGATTATCTCCATTCTGCTTTTCTGCGTTAGCATTGGGGGAATGGTGTATGTGACGAAGTTTAGGAAGTCTTTTGAATAATTTTTTTGGCAAGCTGAGTTTTTGATTGACGATTAATAGATTACATGATTGTTGAT